>CANFIE010000019.1 GCA_947446625.1 Acetobacteraceae bacterium
CCACCCCTGCCGCCAATGGCCGCCCCGGCGCGGGCGGTGGCCGCGGCCGCTTCGGCCCGGTCCCGGTCACCCTCGCCACCGCCACCCGGCAGGATATCCCCATCCAGCTGGAAGCCCTCGGCACCGTCCAGGCCGTGGCCACCATCACCATCCGCGCCCAGGTCGATGGCCAACTCATCGAGGTCGCCTTCACCGAGGGCCAGGAGGTCAAACGCGGCGACCTGCTCGCCCGCATCGACCCCCGCCCCTACCAGGCCGCCCTGGCCCAGGCCCAGGCCAAGCAGGCGCAGGATCAGGCCCTGCTCAACAACGCCCGGCTCGACCTCTCGCGCTACCAGGAACTCGCCCGCAGCAACGGCACCAGCCGCCAGCAATTGGATACGCAACGCGCCCTTGTCGGCCAGTACGAAGCCCTGCTGCAAGCCGACCAGGCCGCCATCGACGCCGCCCGCACCCAGCTGGAATTCACCACCATCCGCGCCCCGGTCGAAGGCCGCGTTGGCCTGCGCCTGGTGGACCAGGGCAACCTCGTCCGCAGCGGAGACGCCAGCGGCATCGTCGTCCTCACCCAGCTCCGCCCCATCACCGTGGTCTTCACCCTGCCGCAGCAACGGCTGGACGCGGTGCAGGCCGCCCTCGCCCAGGGCGAAGTGCCGGTGCAGGCGCTGGAGAATGACGGCAGCCCCCGCGCCACCGGCCGCCTGCTGACGCTCGACAATCAGGTGGACCAGACCACCGGCACCATCAAGCTCAAGGCCATCTTCGAAAACGCCGACCAGCGCCTCTGGCCCGGCGCCTTCGTCAACCTGCGCCTGCGCGTGGCCACGGTGCGCCAGGCCCTGACCATCCCCCTGGTCGCGGTACAGCGCGGGCCAGACGGCCCCTTCACCTTCGTCCTGCAACCCGACAATTCCGTGCAGCAGCGCCCGCTCGGCCTTGGCATCGTCACCGCCAGCGAAGCCGCCATCCTGCGCGGGCTGGAAGCCGGTGACCGCGTGGTCACCTCCGGCGCGCTTCGCCTCACCAACGGCGCCCAGGTCATCCCCACCGAACGCCCCGCCACCCCCAACGCCGATACCCCGCCCGAGCCACCCCGCCGCCGCCGGCCAGATGGCGCCCCCGGTGGTGGCCCGCGCCGCCCGCAGCAGCAGCCGTGAACTTCTCCACGCCCTTCATCGCCCGCCCCATCGCCACCTTCCTGCTGGCGGTGGCGGTGCTGCTCACCGGCGTGTTCGGCTACCTCAAGCTGCCGGTCAGCGCCCTGCCGGAAGTCGATTTCCCCACCATCGAGGTCAGCACCCAGCTCCCCGGCGCCTCGCCCGAAACCGTCGCCGTCCTGGTCACCGCCAGCCTGGAACGCCAACTCGCCCAAATCGCCGGCCTGGCCGACATGATCAGCACCTCCGGCCCCGGCGTCTCGCGCATCACCATGCAGTTCAACCTGGGCCGAGACATCGACGACGCCGCGCAGGACGTCCAGGCCGCGCTGAACGCCGCCCGTGGCACGCTGCCCGCCAACCTGCCCTACCCCCCCACCTACGCCAAGGTGAACCCGGCCGACCCGCCGATCATGACCCTGGCGCTGACCAGCGAAACCCTGCCCCTGCCACGCCTCAGCGACGCCGCCGACACGCTGCTAGCGCAGCGCCTCTCGCAAGTCTCCGGCGTGGGCCGCGTGACGGTGCAGGGCAATATGCGCCCCGCCGTGCGCCTGCGGGCAGACCCGCAGCGCCTGGCCAGCTACGGCCTCTCGCTGGAGGATGTCCGCACCACCATCGCCGGCGCCAACCTGGCCGGCCCCAAGGGCGGGCTGGACGGCCCACGCCAGGCCAGCTCGGTTTTGGCGAACGACCAACTGGTCACTCCCGCCGCCTTCGCCAACACCATCATCGCCTGGCGCAACGGCGCCCCGGTGCGCTTCGCCGATATCGGCGAGGCGGTCGAGGACCTGGAAAACACCCTCAACGCCGCCTGGTACAATGGCAGCCGTGCCGTCCTCATCGACGTGCAACGCCAGCCCGGCGCCAATATCGTCGCCACGGTGGACCGCGTCCGCCTGCAACTCGCGCAACTCCAGGCCGCCGTCCCCGCCGGCGCCACGCTGCATGTGGTGGCGGACCGCACCGAAACCATCCGCGCCAGCGTCGAGGAAGTACAGTTCACCCTGGTGCTCTCGGTGGTGCTGGTCGTCGCCGTCATCTGGCTCTTCCTGCGCACCGCCCGCGCCACCTTCGTCCCTGGCGTTGCCCTGCCGCTCTCCATCATCGGCACCTTCGGCGTCATGTCGCTCTGCGGCTTCTCCATGGACAATCTCTCGCTCATGGCCCTCACCATCGCCACCGGCTTCGTGGTGGATGATGCCATCGTCATGATCGAGAACATCGTCCGCCTCATCGAGGAGGGCGAGAAGCCGCTCGCCGCCGCCTACAAGGGCGCCCGGCAAATCGGCTTCACCGTCGTCTCGCTCACCATCTCGCTCATCGCCGTCTTCATCCCGCTGCTGTTCATGCCCGGCGTGGTTGGCCGGCTGTTCCGCGAATTCGCCCTCACCCTCACCATCGCCGTCATCGTCTCGCTGCTCGTCTCCCTCACCCTCACGCCCATGATGACCGGCCGCCTGATGCGCCCCGCCGCCGAGGAAAAGCCCGGCGCCTTCTCCCGCATGGCCGAGCGTGGCTTCGACGCGCTGCGCGACCTCTACGCCGCCAGCCTGCGCTGGACCCTGCGGCACGAAGCCCTGATGCTCCTCCTCGCCAGCCTCACGGTCGCCGGCACCATCGCGCTCTACATCGTGGTGCCCAAGGGCTTCCTGCCGCTGCAGGATACCGGCCTCATCGCCATCACCATGGAAGCCCCGCAGGATGCCAGCTTCCGCCGCGTCGCCGAGTTGCAGCAGGAAGTCAGCCGCATCGTCCGCGCCGACCCCGCCGTGCTCGCCATCACCGCGGTGGCCGGCGCCGGCCCCATCAACCCGGCACAGAATACCGGCCGCCTGACCGCCGTGCTCAAACCCCGCGCCGAGCGCACCGAAACCGCCGCGCAAATCGCCGCCCGCATCGCCCCACAGCTGGAAGCCATTCCCGGCATCCTCGCGCATCTGCAACCGGTGCAGGATATCCAGATCGGCGCCCGCATCAGCGCCACCCAATTCCAGTACACCCTCATCGACAGCGACCCCGCCGAGCTCGCCCTCTGGTCCACCCGCCTGCTCGCCCGCCTGCGCGAAGCCCCCGAACTGCGCGACCTTTCCACTGACCTGCGCGAAGGCGGCCTGCGCGTGACGGTGCAGGTGGACCGCGACCGCGCCGCCCGCCTCGGCGTCACCATCCAGGCGGTGGATGATGTGCTGTACGACGCCTTCGGCCAGCGCCAGATCAGCACCATCTACGGCCAGTCCAACCAGTACCGCGTGGTGCTGGAAGCCAATCCGGCCCTGCGCGAAGACCCCGCCCTCATCGGCCAGCTCCGCATTCCCGGCACCGGCGGCATCCAGGTGCCGCTTGGCGAAATCGCCGAAATCGGCCGCCGCAACGGCCCGCTCACCGTCAACCGGCAGGACCAATTCCCCGCCGTCACCCTGGGCTTCGATCTCGCCGAGGGCAGCTCACTCGGCCACGCCATCGCCGCCATCCAGCGCGCCGAGGCCGAGCTTGGCATGCCCGACGCCATCACCGGCCAGTTCAGCGGCGACGCCGCCGAGTTCAACCGCTCGCTCGCCGGCACGCCCTGGCTCATCGCCGCCGCCATCATCGTCATCTACCTGGTGCTGGGCATGCTGTATGAAAGCGTCATCCACCCCTTCACCATCCTCTCCACCCTGCCCTCGGCCGGCATTGGCGCGCTGCTCGCGCTCTGGGCCTGCGGGCTGGACCTCAGCGTGGTCGGCATCATCGGCATCGTGCTGCTCATGGGCATCGTGAAGAAGAACGCCATCATTATGATCGACTTCGCCCTGGAAGCGCAGCGCGACCACGGCCGCACCCCCGAGGAAGCCATCTACGAAGCCTCCGTCCTCCGCTTCCGCCCCATCATGATGACCACCATGGCCGCGCTGCTCGGCGCCGTGCCGCTGGTGATCGGCCACGGCCCGGGCAGCGAATTGCGCCTGCCGCTCGGCGTCTCGGTCATTGGCGGGCTGCTGCTGTCGCAGGTCATCACCCTCTACACCACGCCTGCCATCTTCCTGGCCATGGAACGCCTGCGCAGCGCCATCACCGGCCCGCCCGTCGCGGAACCCGCCGAATGACCCGCGCCGCGCGAACGCGAAGGCTGTTCCAAGCTGACTCAGGCAGCCTGCCAGGGCTGAGGCGCCGAATGGCGCCCGCCGGCAGTCCGGCGCAAGCCAAGGGCGCGCACGCGCCCGCCGGCGCCTGAGGCCAAAAAATGCCCTCCATCTCCGCCCCCTTCATCCGCCGCCCCATCGCCACCGCGCTGCTGGCCGTGGGCCTGGCGCTGGCCGGGCTGGTGGCTTTCAACGCCCTGCCCGTCGCCCCCCTGCCGCGGGTCGATCTCCCCACCATCGTCATCAACGCCAGCCAGCCGGGGGCAGACCCCGCCGTCATGGCCGCCAGCGTCGCCGCGCCGCTGGAACGCCGGCTCGGCGCCATCGCCGGCGTCTCGGAACTCACCTCCACCTCCACCCTCGGCAGCGCCAGCATCGTGGTGCAGTTCGACCTGTCCCGCCGCGTGCAGGACGCGGCGAAGGACGTCATGGCCGCCATCAACGCCGCCACGACCGACCTGCCCGCCGGCCTGCCCAACCCGCCCAGCTTCCGCAAGGCCAACCCGGCCGACGCGCCCATCCTGCTGCTCGCCATCACCTCAGACAGCATCAGCCCCGGCCAGGTGTATGACGCGGTGGACAGCATCATCGCCCCCCGCATCGCGCAAATCGAAGGCGTCGCCCAGGTCAGCGTCACCGGCGGTGAACAACCCGCCGTGCGCGTGGCGGTGGACCCCGCCGCCGCCACCGCCGCCGGCGTGGCGCTGGAGGATATTCGCACCGCCATCGCCCGCGCCAACGTCACCCAACCCGTCGGCCTGCTGGACGGCACCACCCAATCCGCCGCCATTGAGGTGAATGACCGCCTGACCACCGCCGAGGAATATGCCGCCGTGGTGGTCAAGGCCGCGGGCGGCGCCGTGGTCCGGGTCGGCGCCGTCGCCCGCGTCACCCAGGGGGTGCGAGACCGCCGGCAGGCCGGCACCTTCAACGGCCGCCCCGCCATCACCCTGGTGGTGTTCAAGCAGCCAGACGCCAACGTCATCGAGGTGGTGGACAGCATCCAGCGCATGATGCCCACGCTGCAACGCTGGCTGCCCGCCGGCATCACCGTCACCACGCTGAGAGACCGCTCCGAGACCATCCGCGCCAGCGTGGCCGAGGTGGAATACACCCTCATCATCACCATCGTGCTGGTCATTGCCGTGGTGGCGCTGTTCCTGCGCCAGCGCGCCGCCATCTTCGCCGCCGGCATCTCGGTGCCGCTATCGCTGCTCGGCACGCTGGCCATCATGTGGCTGGCCGGCTTCTCGCTCAACAACCTCACCCTCATGGCGCTCACCATCTCGGTCGGCTTCGTGGTGGATGACGCCATCGTCATGATCGAGAACATGACCCGCCTGCGCGAACGCGGCATGCCGCCCATGCAGGCGGCGCTGGAAGGCGCGCGGCAAATCGGCTTCACCGTGCTCTCCATCACCGTCTCGCTCATCGCGGTGTTCATCCCGCTGCTGTTCATGCCCGGCATCGTCGGCCGCATGTTCCGCGAATTCAGCGTCACCCTCGCCATCGCCGTGGCGCTCTCCGGCCTCATCTCCCTCACCATCACCCCGGCCGCCGCCGCCCACCTGGCCCGCGCCCGCCAGGCCGCCCCCGGCTGGTTCGGCCGCAACTTTGAAGCCGGGATGGACCGCCTCATCGCCGGCTACATGGCCAGCCTCGGCCTGTTGCTGCGCTTCCGCCGCAGCGTGGTCTGCTTCACCATCGGCCTCATCGGCCTCACCGTCTGGCTCTACATCATCATCCCGAAGGATTTCTTCCCGGCGCAGGATACCGGGCTGATGTTCGGCTCCATCCAGGCCGCACCCGACACTTCCTTCCAGCGCATGCAGGAATTGCAGGACCAGGTGGTGGCGATATTGCTGGCCGACCCTGCCATCGCCGCGCTCGGCACCAATATCGGCGGCGGCGGCGGCTCCTCGGTTTCCACCGGCCGCATGTTCATCTCGCTGAAGCCACAGGCCGAACGCCCCGGCGTCACGCCTGATACCGTGGTCAACCGCCTGCGCCAGCCGCTCGCCCGCATCGCCGGCGCCCAGGTGTTCCTGCGCCCCATTTCGGATGTCATCATCGGCGGCCGCCCCGGCAATGCCAGCTACCAATACGTGCTGCTCACGCCAGACCTCGAAGAACTGCAAACCTGGTCGGAAGCCCTGCTGCGCAAATTCCGCACCATGCCCGAACTCGCCGACGTCTCCTCCAACCAGGAACGCGCCGGCCTGGTCTCCCGCCTGGTGGTGGACCGCGACAAGGCCGCCCGCCTCGGCGTCTCCTTCCAGGCCATCAACAGCGCGCTGAACAACGCCTTCTCGCAGCGCCAGGTCAGCGTCATCTACCGCAGCCGCAACCAGTACCGCGTGGTGCTGGAAATCGAGCCCGGGCTGACCCAGGACCCCACCCAGCTGGAAAGCCTCCACGTCCCCGGCGCCAATGGCACCCTGCTGCCGCTCGGCAGCCTGGTGCGGCTGGAACGTTCAACCGCCCCGCTCTCCATCACCCACCAGGGCCAGTTCCCCGCCGCCACCCTCACCTTCAACCTGCCCGAAGGCGTCACCCTCGGTCAGGCCTCGGCCGCCATTGAACGCGCCCAGCTGGAAATCGGCATGCCCGCCACGGTGCGCGGCGAATTCGCCGGCAATGCCCGCGCCTTCCAGCGCCAGCAAACCGGGCAGAACCTGCTCATCCTGGCCGCCGTGCTCAGCATCTACATCGTGCTGGGCATGCTGTATGAAAGCCTGCTGCACCCCATCACCATCATCTCCACCCTGCCCACCGCCGGCATCGGCGCGCTGCTGGCGCTCATGGTCACCGGCACGCCCTTCACCATCATCGCCTTCATCGGCGTCATCCTGCTCATGGGCATCGTGAAGAAAAACGCCATCATGCTGGTGGACTTCGCCCTGGAGCATGAGCGCGAGCACGGCAAATCCGCCGAGGAAGCCATCCTCGCCGCCTGCCGCGAACGCTTCCGCCCCATCCTGATGACCACCCTGGCCGCCCTGTTCGGCGCCATTCCGCTCGCCATCGGCTCCGGCCCGGGGGCGGAACTGCGCCAGCCCCTCGGCATCGCCATCATCGGCGGGCTGGCGCTGTCCCAGCTCCTCACCCTCTACACCACCCCGGCGGTCTATCTGGCGCTGGAAAAGCTGGTTCGCGGCGGTCGCGGCCGGGTGGGCCAGCCCGCCCCGGCGGCATAATCCGCCCCAATATCCCCCCTGCACGAAACCGACATTTGACGCCGGCCCCGGTTTTCGGCCAAATCCCGCACTTCCCTCGGAAGCGCCCGGATCAGCCCGCAGGCGCGGGGGAAGGACTGGAGCGCAAACCCGTGATCCCCGCCCTGATGCCGACCTACAACCGTGCCGACCTCGCTTTTGAGCGGGGTGAAGGCGCATGGCTGTGGACGAATGATGGGCGACGCTTCCTCGACTTCGGGGCCGGCATCGCCACCTCCAGCCTGGGCCACGGCCACCCGCATCTCACCCAGGCCATTGCCGAACAGGCGGCCAAGGTGATGCACGTCTCCAACCTGTACCGCATCCCCCAGGCTGAAAAGCTGGCGGCGCGGCTGGTGGAAACATCCTTCGCCGACAGCGTCTTTTTCTGCAACTCGGGCGCCGAGGCGAACGAGGGCATGATCAAGGCCGTCCGCAAGTACCACGCCGAACAGGGCGCGCCGGAACGCTTCGTCACCATCTGCTTCGAGGGCGCCTTCCACGGCCGCACCCTGGCGACGCTGGCCGCCACCGGGAATGAGAAGTACCTGGCCGGCTTCGGCCCGCCGATGCAGGGCTTCCGCCACGTGCCCTTCGGCAACATGAACGCCCTGCGTGATGCCATCGACGGCAGCACCGCCGCCGTCATGATCGAGCCGGTCCAGGGTGAAGGCGGCGTCCGCCCCGCCACGCTCGACTTCCTGCGCCAGATCCGCGCCGCCTGCGACGAATTCGGCGTGCTGCTCGCCATGGACGAAGTGCAGACCGGCATGGGCCGCTCCGGCAAGCTCTGGGCGCATCAATGGGCCGGCATCGAGCCGGATGTGATGTCCTCGGCCAAGGGCATTGGCGGCGGCTTCCCGCTGGGCGCCATCCTGGCCAAGGAAAAGGTGGCCAAGTACCTCAAGGCCGGCACCCATGGCAGCACCTATGGCGGCAATCCGCTGGCCTGCGCCGCCGGCAATGCGGTGCTGGATGTCATCCTGGCCCCGGGCTTCCTCGCCCAGGTGGAACAGGTGGCAGCCCATCTCCGCGCCGGGTTTGAAGCCCTGGCCAAGCGCCACCCCACCGTCATTGAAGGCGTGCAGGGCCTCGGCCTGCTGCTCGGCCTGAAGCTGCGGCCGGAAGTCTCCAACGGAGACATGCAGACCGCGGCGGTGAATGAAGGCCTGCTGACGGTGGCCGCCGGCATGAACGTGCTGCGCGTCGCCCCGCCGCTCATCATCACCCCGGCTGAAGCCGATGAGGCCGTGCGCCTGCTCGACCTCGCCTGCACCAAGCTTACGCCCAGCGTCGCGGCTGCTGCGCAATGAGCCCGGTTGTCGCGCTGAAGCAGGGGGGGCCACCGGCCCCCCGGCACTTCCTGGAATTGATGGATTTCGAGACCACCACGCTGCGCCGCATGCTGGACCTGGCGGTGCAGACCAAGCGCGGCGCCTATACCGGCAAGCCCCTGGCCGGCAAGCATGTGGCGCTGATCTTCGAGAAGCCCAGCACCCGCACCCGCGTCAGCTTCGAGGTCGGCATCCGCCAGCTCGGCGGCGAAGTCGTCTACCTCAACAGCCGGGACATGCAGTCCTCGCGCGGCGAGGAAGTCAGCGACATGGCCAAGGTGCTGTCCCGCTACGTGGACTGCATCATGATGCGCACGCATGACGTCAACCGCATCCGCGAAATGGCCGCGCATGCGACCGTGCCGGTCATCAACGGCCTCACCGATATCAGCCACCCCTGCCAGTTGATGGCGGATGTGCTGACCTTTGAGGAGCATCGCGGCCCCATCGCCGGCCAGACCGTGGCCTGGATTGGTGACGGCAACAACGTGGCGCAAAGCTTCATCCAGGCCGCCACCCGGCTGAACTTCAAGCTGCGCATGGCCTGCCCGCCCAGCCTGCGCCCGCCCCAGGCCCTGCTGGACTGGGCCCGGGCCGAGGGCGCCGACATTCTGCTGACCGACGACCCGGTGGAGGCCGTGCGCGGCGCCCGCTGCGTGGTGACGGATGCCTGGGTAAGCATGCACCAGGAAAACGCCGACGGCAGCCAGCCCAACCGCCACAACGTGCTGATGCCCTATCAGGTCACGCCGGAGCTGATGGCGCATGCCCTGCCGGATGCGATCTTCGAGCATTGCCTGCCGGCGCATCGCGGCGAGGAAGTAGCCGCCGAGGTCATCGACGGCCCGCAGAGCGTGGTGTTCGACGAGGCCGAAAACCGCCTGCACGCGCAAAAGGGTGTGCTGCTCTGGGCGTTGGGCGCCGGCTGAGCCAAGCCCGGCAATAACTGGCGGGTAACCAGGGCTGGCGCAGTCTGCGCCATTCCCTGAGAGACCCGACCATGCATCGTCTGAAATCCCTGCTGAACCATATCGGCCTGGCGCCGCGCCTGTTGCTGCCGGCGCTGGGCGGGCTGGTGCTCGCCATGCTGCTGGTGCAGGCCTGGGTCTGGTATGAACTCACCGGGCATGAACACGCCGCCACGCTGCAACGGCTGCAAACCAACCTGAAGCTGTTGCAGGCGCAGCTGGCGCCGCTGGGCACCGAATGGGCGCTGCGCGATGGCCAGCTGACCCTGGGCGGCACCCCCCTGGCCGGCCGGAATGACCTGGTGGACACGGTGAAGTCCGTGGCCGGCGGCGTCGCCACCATCTTCCAGGAGGATACCCGCATTGCCACCAACGTGCAGCGGCCCGACGGCAGCCGTGGCGTTGGCACCAGGCTGGCCCCCGGCCCAGCGCATGAAGCGGTGCTGCGGCAGGGCCAAACCTATATCGGCGCCAATGAAATCCTCGGTCAACCGCACCTGACCATCTACCAGCCGGTGCAGGATGCCGCGGGCCGCCGCGTCGGCATTCTCTTCGTTGGCGTTTCCACCGCCGAAGCCACCGCCAAGCTGAACCGGCTAGGCTGGGAGGCACTGGCCGGCGCCGGCGCTGCCACCATGGCGCTCAGCCTGGGGCTGTGGGGCTGGATTGGCTTCAACCTGCGCCCGGTCACCGCCCTGGCCGGCGCCATGCGCGGCATTGCCGGCGGCGCGCTGGAAACCCCGGTGCCCGGCACCCAGCGGCGCGACCCGCTGGGCGACATGGCCCGCGCCCTGCGCGAGCTGGCCGCCGCCGCCGGCCGCGCCCGCAGCCTGGAAGCCGAGACCACCCAGCTGCGTGAACAGGCCGAGGCCGCCCGCCGCGACGGCGCCGCCACCACCGCCAATGCCTTCGAAGCCGAGTTGGGCGGGGTGCTGGCCCGGCTGGGCCAGGCTGCCGGCACGCTGCGCGGCGCCAATGCCAGCCTGGGGGAAACCGCCGGTCAGGCCGCCAGCCAGGCCGCCGGCACCGCCGCCGGCGCCGGCCAGGCCAGCCGCAACGTGCAGGCCGTGGCCGCCGCCACCGAGGAAATGAGCGCCTCGATCAGCGAGATCACTCGCCAGGTCACCCAGGCCGCCGAGGCCGCCCGCCGCGCCGTGCAGGAGGTGGAGCAGACCAATGGCACGGTGCGCGGCCTGGCCGAAGGCGCCAGCCGCATCGGCGAGGTGGTGCGGCTGATCAGCGACATTGCCGGCCAGACCAACCTGCTCGCGCTGAATGCCACCATCGAGGCCGCGCGCGCCGGTGAGGCCGGCAAGGGCTTCGCCGTGGTGGCCAGCGAAGTAAAGCAACTGGCGGCGCAAACCGCCCGCGCCACCGAGGATATCGGCCGGCAGATCGCGGAAATTCAGGGCAATACCCAGGGCGCCGTGGCCGCCATTGCCACCATCGGCGGCGTGGTGGCCGAGGTGGATGCCATTGCCGTGGCCATTGCCGCCGCGGTGGAACAACAGGGCCAGACCACGCGTCAGATTGCCCGCAGCATCGCCGAGGCCGCCGCCGGCACCGAGGATGTCTCGGCCGGGGCGGGGCGGCTGAACGCGGCCGTGGCCGAGACCAGCGAGGCCCTGACCCGGCTGGACGCCGCCACCGCCACCGTGGCGCTGGAAGGCGAGACGCTGCGCGGGGCGGCCGAGGGCTTCCTGGCCCGGCTGCGCGCCGCCTGAACCAGCCGCCAGCCCGGGCCAGGGGCGAAGGCGCCCCTTGCACCGGCCTGCGGCCGACGCAATTTAAGCCGGGTCGGCCTGTGCCAGACAGATGGCACACCCGCCCGCATGAGCGGTTTCCCGGATGGCCATGACGCTTTACCTTGTTGTGCCCCTTGAGGTTTCCGCGCTTGCCCGACCCCACCAAGCCTTCCACCACCCCCGCCTTTCTGCAGCATGACCGCCCGCCGGTGCCTGATTTGGTGGTGCCGCGCGGGGTGTTGCCCTTCCATTTGGCCAATCAGCCGGTGCGCGGCCGGCTGGTGCGGCTGGGCGGGCTGGCCGATGCCATTCTGACCCGCCACGCCCTGCACCCGGCGGTAACCCGCCTGCTGGGCGAGGCGCTGGCGCTGACCGCCGGGCTGGCCGCCGCCTTGAAGTACCAGGGCAGCTTTTCGCTGCAGGCCAAGGGCGATGGCATCGTGCCCATGCTGCTGGTCGACTGCACCGATTCCGGCGCGCTGCGCGGCTATGTGCGGGTGGATACCGAGGAACTGACCAAGCTGCTGCCCTATGACCCCGACCCCAGCGCCGCGGCGCTGCTCGGCAAGGGCTACCTGGCCTTCACCTGCGACCAGGGGCCGGACATGGAACGCTACCAGGGCATTGTTGCCATTGAGGGCATTACCATGGCGGCGATGACGCAGAGCTATTTCCGCACCTCGGAGCAGTTGAAGGCGCATGTGGTGCTGGCCTGCGGGCAAACCCCGGCGGGCTGGCGGGCCAGTGCGCTGATTCTGGAAAAGGTGGCCAGCGAAGGCGGCATTGGCGGCCAGGTCGATGCCGAGGCCGATGAGGAAAGCTGGCGCACCGCGCTGGCCCTGGCCGGCACGCTGACCCCGGCGGAGTTGCTGGATGACGGGCTGAGCTCGGAGGCGTTGCTGCACCGGCTGTTCCACCTGGAAGGCCTGGCGCTGGGCCAGGCGCGGGCGCTGGCCTTTGGCTGCCGCTGTTCCCGCGCCAAGCTGGCCGGGGTGTTGAGCGGGTTTTCCGCCGAGGACCTGGACCATATGGCCGAGGATGGAACCATCACCATGACCTGTGAGTTCTGCAACATCGGCTTCGGCTTCAGCCGGGCCGAGGTACAGGCTGCCGGGTGACTTTGCCCGGCTGAGCTTTTACGCTGCGCCACCCTGTTGAAGGATTCGGCATGCTGAACCGGCGGTCTGCCCTGCTTCTGCCCCTGCTAGCGGCCGCCTGTGGCCGCGACGAGCCGGTGATCAACCTGCCCAGCACGCCCATTGGCTTCCGGCACTTGCTGCCGCTGCGGCTGAACGTGGCCGATGTGGCGCTGGCCGAGCCGCCGCCGCCGGCCGGGAATGACCTGGGGGCTCGGCTGGCGCTGCCGCCCGGGGCCGCGGTGCGGCAGATGGGCAGCGACCGGCTGGTGCCGGCGGGCAGCACCGGGCAGGCGCAGTTCAGCGTAACCCAGGCCAGCGTGTTGCAGACCGGCGGGCTGGTGCTGTGCCAGTTGGGCTGCCGGCTGGATATTCTGGGCGATGGCGGCCGGCTGGGCTTTGTGGAGGCCAGCGCGCGGGCGCAGATGACGCTTTCCACCAGCGCTTCGGCCAATACCAGGCAGCGGGCCGCCGAGGCCATGCTGCGCGAGGCGCTGGGGCGGCTGAATGTGGAATTTGAGTTTCAGGTAAGGCGCAACCTGCGGGCCTGGTTGGTGGAAGCCAGCGCTGCCGGTTCGGCGCCGGTGGTGCCGGGCGCGGTGCAGCGGGAGGATTTGGCCCCCGCTGGGCCGGCGCCGATTGCTGCGCCTGGGGCCGCGCCGATGGCTGTGCCGGGGGGCGGCGTGTTGCAGTTGCCGCGCTGATTGGAGCGGATTTTATTCCTTTATTATTTTAGGAATTTATGCCATATCTCGACGCCTTCCGCTGGAGGGTGGGGTGATGGCGTTGTTGAAGGTTTCGCGGCAGCGGCAGGTGACGCTGACCAAGGCGATCACCGAGGCGTTGGGCAACCCCAGCCATATGGCCTGGGAGATGCAGGGCAAGACCCTGGTATTGCGGCCGGCGCATAGCCTGGAGCGCGAGTTGGAACAGAACCTGCGGTCGCATGGCATTACCCAGGAGGTGCTGGTGGAGGCGCTTCGGGTGGTGGACAGGCGCAGGAAGGGTTCTTGATAGTTTTCCTATATTCTATGCTGACGGGGGAAGCAAGGCGCGATAGCGTGAGGTGGGATTCGGGACTCTTTGGTGCGGAATGCGGATGAATTGGTGCTGATTTAGGAGTGGGTGCGAAACCCGGCCGGTCCGGGTGGGCCGCCCACCCGGCGGGGGTTCGGGGGCGGCGCCCCCGAGGCCTGGAGCTTGGCTGGGCCGCTGCCGTGCGACGCGGCGCGGATGGCCGGGACAAGCCCGGCCATGACGACGGCAGGGGCCCGCCCTCAGCCGCCGGGTTTGACGCCCGCGGCGTGCAGCAGCGGCACCCAGCGGGCGTTTTCGGCGCGCAGGAAGCGGGCGAGTTCGGTGGGTCCGCCGGGGAAGTCCTCGACGCCGGCGTCGGTGTAGCGGCGCTGCACGGTGGCGTCCGCCTTTGCTGCAATGGCGGCGGCGGCCAGGCGGGCAATGATGGGCTCGGGGGTGCCGCGCGGGGCGTAGAGCCCCTGCCAGGAGGAGGCGGCATAGCCGGCCAGGCCGCTTTCCACCAGGGTGGGCAGCGCCGGCAGCAGCTTGGAGCGACGCGGCGTGGTGACGGCGAGCAGGCGGACGCGGCCCTCGGCGGCCATGGGGGCCAGCAGGGTTTGGCTGTCGATCATCAGCTGGGCGCGGCCGGCGACGAGATCTGTGACCGCCTGGGGGGTGCCGCGATAGGGCACCACGGTGAAGCGGGTGCCGGAAAGGCTCATGAACAGCTCGCCAGCCAGATGGCTGGCGGCGCCGAGGCCGGTGGTGGCGAAATTCGCTTCGGTAGGATGGGCCTTCAGCCAGGCGATGAGTTCCGCCACGCTGTTGACCGGCATGCCAGGGTGGACGGCGAGGACGAAGGGCTGGTCGCCGAGCGGGGCGATGGCGGCGAAGTCGGTCAGCACATCGTAGCCGGCATCGGGCACCATGGCAGGCACCACGGCCTGGCTGGCGCCGGTCAGCAGCAGGGTGTGGCCGTCGGGCACGGCGCGGGCCACGGCGCGGCCGCCAATGCTGGTGCCGCCGCCGGGCATGTTCTCCACCACGAAATTGCCCGGCAGGGTGCGGGCCATGGCTTCGGTGATGATGCGGGCGACGACATCGATGATGCCGCCGGCGGCGAAGGGCACCACGACGCGGATGGGGCGGCTGGGCCAAGCGGGGGCGGGCTGGGCGCGGGCCAAGCTGGGCAGGGCCAGGCTGGGCAGGGCCAAGGTGGCGAGCAGGGTACGGCGGAACATGGAGGACCTCGGCGGGATGGGCGAGGTTTGATGCTAGTCCTGTGCCAGATGGGCAGCGAGGGTAAGTTGGGCGAAACCTGAGGCTACCCCCGTGCCAGATGCGCGGCGAGGGTGAGTTGGGCATGCAGCGTGGCGCCGGGGGCCAGCGCAGGCATGGCGCCGGGCTGGTTGGGGGCGTTGGGGGCGTGGGAGGCGGGCTCGGCGCAGAGGAAGTTGGCGCCGGTGGGGGCGAAGACTTGCAGGTGCTGCGCCCAGGCGCCGGTGGCGTGCAGTTGCAGGGTAAGGTCGGGCCGGGTGATGGTGAGAGTGCCGTCCCAGCCGGTGAAGCAGTGGTCCAGGCCATCATAGTCGGGCGCGGCATTGGTGATGCCGGGGCTGGGCGTGGCGCCGATGGGCAGGCCGCGGGCGTCGGGCGTCAGCCGCTGGGTGGCGGCGAAGCGGAGCTGCGTGCCGGCGGGGCGGGCGAAGAAGGGATGCCAGCCGAGGCCGAACGGGACCGGGTTGGGTGATTGGTTGGTGAGGGAGAGGGCCAGAGTGAGGCCGTCCTCCAGCAGGGTGAGTTCCAACCGGGCCAGGTAGTCGAAGGGCGGGTAGGCAATGTGCTGCGCCAGCACCACGGCGGCGTGGCTTTGGCTGACCAGGCGCCAGGGGTGGTCCCGGCTGATGCCGTGGATGGCGGTGCTGTCCTCGGGGCGGTTCATCGGCAGTTGGTGGTTGCCGAAGTGGCCGTGGTCCAGCCGATTGGCCCAGGGCGCCATGATGAAGGCGCCGGCCATGCCGGTATTGGGGTGGGCGCCGGCGGGCAGCGGCGCCAGCACCGGGTGGCCATGCCAGGCCAGGCTGGCGAAGGCGGCGCCCTGTTCGGGCAGCAGGCGGGCGGTCCAGTGATGGGCGGCGAGGTCGATCACGGTTTGGGGCTTTCGGCACTGGGCTGGCGGATCATGCCCCATTCGGCCAGCAGGCTGCGCAGCCGGGCGAGGGAGCCGGGCGGCAGCGGCCAGGCGGCCGGGGCGCGGGCGGCGCCGACATCATTGCCGATCATGCCCAGCGCGGCCTTGACCACGCTCACATTGGCACCGTTCTGCTCCTCGGCGCGGAGCGATTCAAAGGCGGCGATGGCGGCGATTTGCGCGCGGGCGGCAGCGTAGTTGCCGGCGCGCAGGGCGTCTCGGATGGCGACGCTGCGTTGCGGCAACAGGTTGATGAGGCCACTGGTAAAACCTTGGGTGCCAAGCGCGGCCATGGGTGGCGCCCAGGGCTCGGCCAGGCCGCAGACGAAGGTGACCTCGGGGCCGGCGCGGCGCATCGCCTCGGCCAGCACCAGCACATTGGGCGTGGCCCATTTGACGCCGATGACGCCGTCGATTTTCGTCAGCGCCTCGATGGCGGGCAGGCCGATGCTGTCGTTGCGGAGGTACAGCACCACGGGGAGCTGCGCAGCCTCGGCGATGCGGGAGACATAGGCGACCACGCCGCGCGGGGCGACGAAGGGGTCCGGCGGTTGGTGCACCATGATGGCGTCGATGCCATCGGCGCGGGCGCGGCGGGCCAGGGCCACGGCCTCCTGGCCGCTGCGGCCAACACCGGCGATGGTGACCGCGCGATTGGCGATGAGGGCGGGGACTTCCGCCTGCATGCGCTCGGCTTCAGCGAAGGTGAGGCTGAAGAATTCGCCGGTATTGCCGTTGATGGTGAGGGCGTCGACGCCGGCCGCGGCGCAGCGGGCGATGATGGGGGCGAGGCGCTGCGGGGCAGGGATGTCGTCAGCATCGAAGGGGGTGACGAGGATGCCGGAAATGCCGGTGATGGCGGTGCGGGTGCGTTGGGTCATTTCTTGTCCTGCTGCAACAGGCCGCCGGCGCGGAGCGAGCGCAGCACATGGGCGCGCATGCGCTCCTCGGCCAATTCGGGGTTTTGCTGGCGGATGGCGCGGGCCAGGGCTTCGTGCTCGGCCAGGGCCTTGGGAAGTTCCTTGGGGGTGGATTCCAGGGCGCGGAGGCGATTGACGTGGTCGTACCCACGCAGGGCGGTAAGTGAGCGGAGCAGGAAGGCATTGCCGGCCGCGTGGTGGATGAGGGCGTGGAAATGCTCATTCGCTTCGGCCAGGGTCTGGGTGTCCTCGGCGGCGGTGGCGGCGCGCATGCGGGTGAGCTGGGCTTCGAGCGCGGCGAGCAGGGCGGCGTCGGCGCGTTCAGCGGCGAGGGCGGCGGCGCTGCCTTCCAGTGCCATGCGGATGCGGCCCATTTCGGCCAGGCGGGCGGGACCGAATTCGGCCACCATGGTGCCGCTGCGCGGCTGGGTGAGGACCATGCCATCAGCTTCCAGCCGACGTAGGGCTTCACGCACGGGTTGGGCGGAGATGCCGAGCTTGGGCGCCAGGCCGCGTTCGGAGATTTTGGTGCCGGCGGGGAGTTCGCCGCGGACAATGGCGTCACGCAGGCGGCGATAGGCGCCTTCGGCCAGGGAAAGGTTTTCGGCCGGCGGCAAGGGGGGGAGCGGCGGGGCGGCGGCCATGGACAACTGCTATAGCAGATGGCATGCTAGGGTCAACGCATATTGGCGAGAGGAAACCCCATGGCCCGCAAGAAACCGGAAGAACTGCGCTCGCATCGTTGGTTTGGCGTGGATGACCTGCGCGCCTTTGGGCACCGGAGCCGCTTGTTGCAGACCGGGCTGGGCGAGGCGGATTTTCGCGGCAAGCCGGTGATCGGCATCATCAACACCTGGTCTGAGCTTTCGCCGTGCCATGCGCATTTTCGCGTGCGGGCCGAGGAGGTGAAGCGCGGCGTCTGGCAGGCCGGGGGCTTCCCGGTGGAGTTGCCGGCGCACCCGGTGACCGAGCAGTACCAGAAGCCGACGAGCATGCTGTACCGCAACCTGTTGGCGATGGAGACGGAGGAGTTGGCGCGCAGCCACCCCTGCGATGGCTTGGTGCTGCTGGGCGGTTGCGACAAGACGCCGCCGGGCTTGGTGATGGGCGCGCTTTCGGCCGGGTTGCCGAGCATCTTCGTGCCGGCGGGGCCGATGCTGAGCGGCAATTGGCGCGGCAAGAAGCTGGGCAGCGGCAGCGATGTTTGGAAGTACCACTCTGAGCTGCGCGCCGGGAATATCAGCCAGGGGCAGTGGAAGGAGATGGAGACCGGGATTGCGCGGAGCTTCGGCACCTGCATGACCGCCGGCACCGCCGCCACCATGATGCTGGCGGTGGAAGCGCTGGGGTTGGCGCTGCCGGGTTCCTCCAGCATTCCGGCAGCTGACAGCAACCATCCGCGCATGGCGACCGATTGCGGGCGCCGGATTGTGGAGATGGTGTGGGAGGATGACACCCCGGCGAAGCTGTTGAGCCAGGGCAGCGTGGATAATGCGGTGACGGTGACGATGGCCTTTGGTGGCTCGACCAATGCCATTCCGCATTTGATTGCCATGGCGCGGCGCGCCGGGCTGACGCTGGATTTGGAGCGGTTTGACGAGCTCAGCCGGCGGGTGCCGCTGATTGCCAATCTGCGGCCCAACAACGGCGAATATCTGATGGAGGACTTCTTTTACGCCGGCGGCGCGCGGGCGCTGATGGCGAAGCTGGCACCCTACCTTGATCTTTCGGCCAGGACGGTGACGGGCAAGACGCTGGGCGAGAATCTGGAGGGCGCCGAGTGCTACAACGAGGACATTATTCGCCCGCTGGACAAGCCATTGCAGAGCGAAGGCGGGCTGGCCGTGGTCCGGGGCACGCTGGCGCCGCGTGGGGCTGTCATCAAGACCAGCGCGGCGGAGCCGAGGCTGTTGCAGCACACCGGGCCGGCGGTGGTGTTCAATGACTATAACGACATGAACGCCCGGCTGGACGACCCGGATTTGAACGTGACCGCCGACAGCGTGCTGGTGCTGCGCCAGGCCGGGCCGCAGGGCGGGCCTGGCATGCCGGAATGGGGCATGATGCCGATTCCGAAGAAGCTGCTGAAGCAGGGCGTGCGCGACATGCTGCGGCTGAGCGATGCGCGGATGAGCGGCACCAGCTACGGCGCCTGCGTGCTGCATGTGGCGCCGGAAAGCCATGTGGGCGGGCCGCTGGCGCTGGTGCAGGATGGCGACCTGATTGAGCTGGACGTGGCCAACCGCAAGCTGAACCTGCTGGTGCCGGAGGATGAGATGGCGCGGCGGCGGGCGGCCTGGAAGGCGCCGGAGCGGAAGTATCTGCGCGGCTGGACCGGGCTATATCTGGACCATGTGACCCAGGCCGATGAGGGCTGCGACCTGGACTTCCTGCATCATGGCGCGCCGACGCCGGAGCCTGAGATTCATTGATGGTGTGAGGGGTTGGTGGGTGACGCAGCCCACTTGCCCGCAAGGGTTTCCGGCGGCAGCATTGGGGGTATGAAAACCTTCGCTGATGCCGCCGCCGCCCTGGCCCAGGGCCGTACCTCTGCCCGTTCGCTGGTGGATACCGCCCTGGCCCGAATTGCCGACCCCGCCGGCGAGGGCAGCCGCGCCTTCGTGGCCGTGCATGCCAGCGCCGCGCGCGTGGCCGCCGATGCCATGGACACGCTGCGGCATCATGGCCTGGCGCCCAGCCCCTGGGCGGGCATTCCCGTGACGGTGAAGGACCTGTTCGACGAGCATGGCCATGTGACCCGGGCCGGCAGCCTGGCGCTGGCCGATGCGGCGCCGGCCACCGCCAATGCGCGGGTGGTGACGCGGTTGCAGCGGCTGGGCTTCATCATCATCGGCCGCACCAACATGGTGGAATTCGCGTTTTCCGGCCTGGGGGTGAACCCGCATTACGGCACGCCGAAAAGCCCGTGGGACCGGGCGACGGGGCGGCTGCCGGGGGGCTCGTCCTCGGGCGCGGCGGTGGCCACGGCGGATTTCATGGGCTTTGGCGGGTTGGGGACGGATACGGGTGGCTCGTGCCGGATTCCCGCCGCGCTGTGCGGCATTGTTGGCTACAAGCCCACCGCTTCCCGCGTACCGCAGGATGGTGTGCTGCCGCTGTCCTTCTCGTTGGACAGCGTGGGGCCGCTGGCGCGCAGTGTTGAGTGCTGCCACCTGCTGGACCAGGTGATTGCCGGCAACCCGATGCCGCAGCCGATTGCGCACCGCAGCGTGGCCGGGCTGCGCTTTGCCGTGCCGCGCGGGACGTTTCTGCTGGATGGGATGGATGACCATGTGGCGGCGAGCTTCGACCGGGCGCTGGCCAAGCTGAGCGCCGCCGGGGCGCGGATTGAACTGCTGGATCTGCCCGAGATTGGGGCGATTCCGGCGCTGAACGCCAGCGGTGGGTTCACCGCGGCCGAGGCTTATGCCTGGCACCAGCAGCTGATTGCCCGCAAGCGCGAGCAGTATGACCCGCGGATTCTGGTGCGGATCATGCGCGGCGAGAAGATGCCGGCGGTGGATTACGTGAAGGCGTTGCAGGGCCGGGTGCGGATTTGCGCGGCGGTGGCGCGGCGCACCAGCGCCTTTGACGGGCTGCTGATGCCGACCTGCCCGGTGGTGCCGCCGGCCATTGCCGAGGTTGAGGAGGAGCGGGATTACAACCGCATCAACATGCTGCTGCTGCGCAATACGGCGGTGGGGAATTTCCTGGACCGCTGCTCGATCAGCCTGCCCTGCCACGCGGCGGGGACGGCGCCGGTGGGGCTGATGCTGACCGGCGAGCATGGCGCGGATGAGTCGCTGTTTGTGAACGCGGCGGCGATTGAGGCGGTGCTGGCGGCTTAGTTGCGCAGGGCGCTGCGCCCCAGTTTTGTGGGCGCAGCGCTGGCGGCTTAGTGGCGCGGGCCGGGGCGCGCTGCCCCGGCCATCACGGCGCTGGTTAGGCGCCCGGAACCAACTGGGCCTGGTTGGCCAGCAGCCATTCGGCGGCCTGCAGGCGGGTGCCGTGCCAAACGTAGGGCGTGCGGGTTACCTGCTGCATGATCTCGTCAAACACCCAGGCGCCGGCTGGGCGGCCATAGACATGGGTGTGGATGGTGACGTCCAGCACCGCTGGCCGGGTTTCACGGTGCAGCAGGGCGGCGAAGGCATCCTCAAACTGTTGTAGCATGGCGCGGGCGTTGTTGCCGTAGCGGATGGCGCTGGGCAGGTCGTTCACATCCATGA
>CANFIE010000020.1 GCA_947446625.1 Acetobacteraceae bacterium
AAACAGCCGGCGCTCGGTGTCCACCACTTCCTGCAATTGCGGCAGGCCGGCGGCGGCGGCCAGAATCTCGGCGGGCATGGTGAAGCTGCGCTGCTCGGCCTGTTCGGCGCGCATGCGGGAAAGCTTGGCCTGGCCGCCCCAATATTGCGCCCGGGCCTGCTCCACCGCCGCCTGAGACAGCGTGACATCCAGGCGGAACAGGGTTTGCCCGGGCATGACATGGTCGCCGGCCCGGACCACCATTTCGCGCAGGATGCCGGCCTCGAACAGGCTGACGGTCTTGCGCCGGCCCTCGGCCGCCAGCACGCCGGGGGCGATGATCGCACGCTCGATGGGGGTGATGAAGGACCAGAGCACCAGACCGCCATAGCCAACCACCAGGGTCAGCAGGGCGATGTGCACGATGCGGCGGACCGAGGGCAGCGGAAAGGTGGAGTTCAGTTCCGTCTCGATCTGCGACAGATCGTCGGCGCCGCTGGTCGGGTTCAATGCGCTCATCGGTTCTGCTTCATCATGTTGTCGGCACCAATTCATGCCGATGCGACAATACGCGGGTGCTCCAGGCACCACCTTCCTCAAGCCGCAACTCCAGGTCGGCAATGCCTTCCCAGCGTTCCAGTTCGTGGGTCACCATGAAGACCACGGCACCCCGGCGCCGCATCTCGGCCACCGCCAGCAGCAGGGCCTTCAGGGCTGGCCCGTCCAGCGAAACCTCGGGTTCGTCCAGCACCAGCAGGCCGGGGTTGCCATACAGGGCGCGGGCCAGGGCGATTTGCCGCTGCTGGCCGCCGGAAAGCCCGGCGGTAGGGCCGGCCGGGGCGGCATAGCCATCGGGCAGCCGGCCTATCATGCTGTGGGCGCCAGCCAGGCGGGCGGCGACGAAGCCGGCCTCGGAATCCTCGGCGAAGCGGCAGATATTCTCCAGCACCGTGCCGTCCAGCAGTTGCGGGCGCTGGGCGAGGTAGCCGACATGCGGCCCAACCACGCTGCGCTCCACCTCGGACTGGACCCAGCCACGGTAATAGACCGCGCCCTGCACCGGGGTAACCAGGCCAACCAGGGCGCGCAACAGGGTGGATTTGCCGGTGCCGTTGGCGCCGGTGATGGCGACGACATGGCCGGGCGGGGCAAACAGGTTGAGGTCGTCCACCAGATGCCGGCCGGTGCCCGGCACTTCCAGCCGCAGCGCGTGCAGGTGCACGCCGCCATCGGGCTGGTCCAGTTGCACGGCGGGTGGGTTGACGACGAAGGCCAGCGATAATTGCAACCGGGCCACGCCGGCAATGGCGCCACCCCAGGCCGACCAATGCGAGGCAATGCGCTCAAACGGCGAGGTGCAGCGCATGATGATGAAGTGGCTGGCGGCCAGGGTGGCCAGCGTCGCCTCGTGGTTGATGATGAGGTAGGCGCTGAGCAGGGCGGCGCTGGACATGGTGAGCATGCCGATGCAGGTGCCGATGCTGCTCAGGGCCTCGGCCCGGGTATGGGCGCCTTCCTCCAGGGTCAGGGCGCGGCGCTTGGTGGGCAGCCACAGCCGCAGGATGCCGGGCAGCAGGCCAAGGCCCACCACCTCGTCCCGCCGGCCCAGGTCTCGGGCCAGGTCGCCATCGGCGGTGGCGGAAAGCTTGGAGGCTTCCGCCAGGGCGGATTTGGACGAGTTTTGCGCCAGGAAGCTGAACACCGCGATGAGCACGCAGCCGGCAACGGTGAGCCAGCCGAGCAACGGATGCATGCCGAACATGAAGAAGATGGG
This sequence comes from Acetobacteraceae bacterium, assembly GCA_947446625.1. GTDB lineage: Bacteria > Pseudomonadota > Alphaproteobacteria > Acetobacterales > Acetobacteraceae > CAIMOR01. The sequence goes on from CANFIE010000020.1 coordinate 1,754, forward strand.
CACCGGCAGGGCGGTGAGGTCCGCCATGGTCTGCACATGCCCGGCCATGAGGAAACCACGCACCCGGGCAAAGTCCGACAGGGTGATGGAGGCCATTTCCGGCCGGCCCTGCCGCGCCATGCGGATGGAGGCCCGCAGGGTGGCGATGTAGAGCTTGCGCTCCAGCACCCGCAGGATGGCGTAGATCAGCTTTTCGCGCAGCGTGCGGACCCAGACGGCCAGCAGGATGGCGCCAATGAACATGCCGGTCAGCGTCAGCAGGGTGGGCAGCGTCTTGGCGTCTGAATCCATGACGTGCAGCAGGTAGAGCGGCTGCGCCAGCAGGGTGAGCGCGATGACCCAGGACAGCGCCAGCACCAGGGCGGCCAGCCCGAAGGTGCCGGGGGGCAGGCCGCCGAGAACCTGCATCAATGTGGCGGAAGGCGGGGCCTGCTTCATGGCGAGGGTGCCAATTCCTCGGTCAGCCCAAGCTTTTTGCGGGAAATGCCGCGCGGCGGCGTGCCGATAGGACCAAAGACAATGCCGCTATCGGCCTGCTCCAGCAGGTCCGGCTCATGCGAGGCGAAGAAGACCGAGGTGCCTTCCTGGCGCAGCATGGCCAGCAGGCGTTCCAACTGGCGCAGGCCATTGGCGTCCATCCAGGCGCCGGGTTCGTCCAGCACCACCAGCCGGGGCCGGCCATAAATGGCGCGGGCCAGGCCAACGCGCTGGCGCTGCCCGGCCGAGAGCGTGTGTTCGGTAAGCGTTGTGGCGTAGCCCTGCGGCAATTCGGCGATGAACTGGTGCGCGCCGGTGCGGATGGCGGCGTCGAGCACCATGGCCATGTCGGGCGTGCCCATGCGGGCAATGGCCTCGGCCACCGTGCCGCTGGCCAAGCCGATTTCCTGCGGCAGATAGCCGATGTAGCGGGCCAGGTCCTTGCGGTCCCATTGCCAGGTGGCGTGACCGTCCAGGAAGCAGCCGCCGCTGGTGGGCGGCTGCACGCCCACAATGGCGCGCAGCAGCGTGGACTTGCCGCAGCCAACCGGGCCGGAGACCGAGACGACCTGCCCGGCTTCGATCCGGAAGCTCATTTCCCGGATGACGGGGGTGGTGACGCCGGGCAGCCGGACGGTCAGGCGCTCAACCTCCAGCAGGCCATCGGTGCAGGGAAACACCACCTTGCTGGAAGCCAGTTCATGCTGGCGCTGGGCCAGCCGGCCCAGCCTTTCCCAGGATTCGCGGGCGCGGGCAATCTGCACCGCCCGGCTGCTCATGGTGGCGAAGGGCGAGATCAGCAGCGGCATCATCATCATGGCGATGATGCCCAGCCCGCTGCTCATGCCGGAATCGATGCCCATGGAGCGCATGACGCCGAACATGAGGATGGGCAGGATGCCGACGATGAGGTCGAACGCCATGGTGACACCCTGGATGCGCATCAGCATCCGCTGGGTGCTGATCATGTGGGTGACGCCGCCATGGATATCACTGGCCCAGCGGCGGGCCAGGGCGGGCAGGAAGCCCATGGCCTCCACCGCCTCGGCGGCGTTGATGGTGCCGCCCATGGCGCGGAAGGCGCGGGTCTGGGTCTCGTTCATCTGCTTCAGCGGCTGCGCCACCAGGTGGGTGAACAGCAGCGCCACGGTGAAGCGCATGGCGCCGGTGACGAAGGCCAGCAGCATGAAGGACCAGTGCAGCGTCAACATGACGCCGATGATCACCGGCGTGATGCAGATATCGATTGCGGCGGTGATGATGGGGCCGGTTACCGCCTGGCTGACCTCCTCCACATCCTCCAGCGCCATGCTGGCACCACCATCGGCGCTGCCGGGAACATCGGTGCTGGCGACAATGGCCGGCACCGCCAGCCGATGCGACACCCGGTGGCCGACCGAAATTTGCAGCCATTCGCGCACATGCCGCAGGCAGGCATTGGCCACGGCCCAGAAGAACACGATGGCGAAGATGGCGGCCAGGGTGGAATCGTCGCGTGCCGGCATGGCGGTATCGGCCGGCAACAGCCGCAGCCGGGCCATGACGAAGTAGGCGAAGGTGGCAAAGGCGCCGATGAGGATGGCCGCGCGCATGGCAGACCAGATTTCACGCCGCAGACGCTCCATGGCGCCCAACAGGCTGGCGTCGGGCGCTGCACCGGCTTCTGGAGCTACCAACCGCCTTGTCCTCTCAACGTTGAAGCGCCAGGGCGTACCTGGCCGAAAGGCCAAGGGCCGGGCGACGCCCAGGCCCTTGTGCTAGACCAGGGCCGCAGCCCACGCCACCTGAAAACCAATACCCCGACATTTATTAACCACATCGCCAGAATAATGGCAGAGGCTGTCCTGGCGGCACTATTGCCACCGGCCAACAGCCCCACCCCGGCAACGGTGCCACCACAAGGGCAGTCGCCGTGCAATATGCGGGCGGCATGGCAGAATAAAGGCCTGCGCGCTTCAGCGCGAAACCTGCTGCCGGGTGGCGATCAACAGGTCGCACAACTCGCGCACCGCGCCGCGGCCACCCGGGCGTTCAGTGATGTGGCGCGCCACGCCCCGCACCACCGGCAGGGCATCGGCCACCGCCACGGGCAGGCCAACGGCGCGCAGCACCGGCAGGTCGTTCACGTCGTCCGCCACGTGCATCACCTGGTCCAGCCCAATGCCAAGGCTGGCGCAGATGGCCTGCAATTCCGGCAGCTTGTGCTTGATGCCCATGCGGACATGCGGGATTTTCAGCTTGGCCAGCCGGGTGGCAATGGCCGGGGTTTCCGAGGCGGTGATGACCGAGACCGGCACGCCGGCCTGCATCAGCAACTCGATGCCCATGCCGTCCTTCACGTCGTACTTCCGCATGACGTCGCCGCCTTCGGTGTAGTACAGGCCGCCATCGGTCAGCACGCCGTCGAGGTCCAGCGAGAGCAGGCGGATATTGGCCAGCAGGCCGGCAAGCTCGCTCACCGCCCCTGCCCTGCCAGCACGGCCTCAACCCGGGCCACATCCTCGGGCCGGTCCACGCCGATGGAGCCGGGCGGCACCGGGGTGCAGGCGATGCGGTCGCCATATTCCAGGTAGCGCATCAGCTCGATGCTTTCCGAGCGTTCCACCGGGCCGCGCGGGCGGCTGGCGAAAGCCTGGAGCGCCGGGCCGGTGAAGGCGTAGAGGCCGACATGGATGGTGCGGCGATAAGGTTCCTGGAAGGCGCAGGGCACCGGAAGGCGCGAGAAGGTCATCACGCAGCCATCCTGCGTGGGCACCAGATGCACCGAGGAGGTGGAGGCCTCCTGCTCGGGCGTAGCGCCTTCAATATAGGCGGTGGCCACGCCGATGCCGCGCGGCACGGCTTCCACCAGGCAACGGGTGACGGCGTCGATCGAGGCGGGCTCGATCAGCGGCTCGTCGCCCTGGACGTTGACGTAGATATCGGCGGCGCGGCGGCGGGCCACTTCGGCCAAGCGGTCGGTGCCGGTTTCATGCGTGTCGGCGGTCAGCTCGACATCAATTCCAAGGCTGGCGCAGAGCTCGGCGATGCGGGCGTCGTCAGTCGCGACCACGGCGGCGCTGAGACCGGTGCAGAGCGCCACGCGGTCCCAGACGTGCTGGATCATGGGGCGGCCGGCGATAAGGGCCAGCGGCTTGCCCGGGAACCGGCTGGAGCGGTACCGGGCCGGGATGACAGCGAGGGTACGCAATGCCGCCCTCAGGTTCCAAGCACGTGCTTGATGGCCGGGTGCAGGTGCAGCAGCCCCACCAGCCGACCATTGGAGACGACGGGAAGATCCCAGATCGCCTTGTCCTCCATGATCTTCACGGCGGAAACCAGGCTGTCCTCGGGCTTCACCGTGGTGCAGCCGCGATTGGCGTGCATGATGACATCGTCGGTCAGCAGCGCGGGCAGCGGCTTCTGGTTGCGCAGCAGCATGCGGCGCAGGTCGCCGTCGGTGAAGACGCCGAGGAAGGCGCCGTCGGTGTCGGACACCACGCAGGCGATGCCGATGGCGCGCCGGGTCATTTCCTCCAGCGCCTGCTTCAGCAGGGTGCGCTGGCCAACAACCGGGAAACTGTCGAGCGGCAGGGCGACGGCGCCCGCCGTGATGTCAGACTTCAGCGTGGACATTATCGATTCCCCACTTGGCGAGCAGTTCAAGGCGCGTTTCGTGCATGGCCTTCGCCTGGGACAGGATACGCTCGAGGTATTGGATGTCGAGCACGGTATTCGCATCCGACAGCGCGTTCGGCGGATCTTCGTGGCATTCCATGAACAGCGCGTTAATGCCGCAGGCGGCCGCGGCGCGGACCAGATGCGGGATGTATTCGCGCTGGCCGCCCGAGATGTTGCCCATGGAGGTGGGCAGCTGGATGGAGTGGGTGCCGTCGAAGCAGACCGGGTAGCCGGTTTCCGCCATGATGGGGAAGCAGCGGAAGTCATTCACCAGCATGTTGTAGCCGAAGAAGGTGCCGCGGTCGGTCAGCAGCACGCTGTCGCAGCCAAAGGCTTCCAGCTTGCGGACCGAGTTCTTCATGTTCCAGGGGCTCATGAACTGCCCCTTCTTCAGGTGCACCGGGCGCTTAGTGCCCGCCGCCGCGCGCAGGATGGAGGTTTGGCGGCAGAGATAGGCCGGCACCTGGATGAGATCGACAACCTCACCAGTGGCGGCGCCCCAGGAGGGGTCGGAGAAGTCGGAGGTGACGGGCACGCCGAATTCGCGCCGGACGTCCTGCAGGATTTTCAGGCCCTCATCCAGGCCGGTGCCATGGAAGCTGTCCGGGGAGGAGCGGCAATCCTTGTCGTAGCAGGCCTTGAACACCCAGGGCATGTCGAGCTTCGCGCAGATTTTGCCGATGCGCTCGGCCAGCATGAAGCTGTGGTCGCGCGATTCAATCGCGCACGGCCCACCGATATAGACCAGCGGCCCGTCGCCGCCAATAACGACCGGACGAACACCTTCGTAACCGACCGTGATCTTCTTCGTATTCATGGGCCAAGACTCCCAGCACTGCTGCTTGTACGGTTGGGCCCAACACAGGAACCCAACATAGAATTGCTCAACGAGCGGAAACAGGGGCGCCCGCAGCCATCTAACTACGCTCAGCGCCTGCCCAGCGCAAGCCATTCCTGCCCTGTGTGACCAAAAGCGACAGCACAGGAAGGCATGACCCTGAGCCGATACATGTGCCGCCTTTATAAAATGACAACTGCTGATCTACCGGCGCCTGGCCACAGCAAGTCACAAATGCGTCAACGCCGAATTCAGCCGGGCAAATGGTCCTGCCAGAAATCAGCGAAGCGCTGCCGGGCCGTTTTTTTCTTTTCCTCATCATCAACAAATTGCAACATGTTGCCGCCGGTATCCGGAACGCGGTTGAAAAAGCGTTCCACTTGCAGACACAATACCATGGACGGCTTGAATTTCTCCATCACCTCATAGTCAAAAATGGTACCGTGGAAGAACAAAACCTCGGCAAACAGCTCGGGGATGATGGCAAGTAGCCATTGGGTGAAGCTGTCGTGCAGCACAATAACCCGGTGCCCGGTGGGTGCATTGGCGTTGCGATACCAGCGAATACAGCCTTCATTGGAAATGCCATTCTCGAACAGCATGCGCGCCTGGGCGCGCTGCGGCGTGACAATCTCAATTGGCTCGGCCGGCAGTTCCAGCTTGGAGCCAAGATCCCCCATTTGCTGGCCGGTGAAGCGGCGCAGCGCCAGGGCTTCCAGCGGGGCCTGCAACTGCGGCACCTGGCGGCCGATGAAGGCGCTGAAGTAGCGCAGCGCGCCGGAATGGTTCCAGTGCGTGTCGGTGCGGGAGAAGTAGCGATGCTGCCCGGTGGGTTGCAGCAGCTCGGCCTCATAGAAGGGCCGCCAGATCCGTGCCGCCGGGGATTGCAGGAACTGGGTCAGCGGGCGTGGGCCCTCGCCCTCAAACACGAATTCAGGCGGCAGATAGTCCTTGAGCGCGCATTCCTTGTTGGGAATCACCATGTGTTCGTAGGTGAAATCCCCAACCGTGGCGCCGAATTGGCGGCGGGCGCGATGCGCGGTGGCGATGCGGAACAGGTCGGCCCGCGCCATCGGGCGGCGGCCGGTAACCTGGCCCATCACGTCGTTGGCGTCCTTGGTCAGGAACAACTCGTCGTCGCGGCCAACAACAACGCGGCTCATTTCTTCACGCTCCCGCGCCGTGGCCAAGTAGTGGCGCAGCGAGGGGGTTTCCAGCCCGCGGATGAACTTCAGCACGTCGCGGTAGCGGTCATCCAGCTTGGCGATGGTCGCGGGCTGCAACTCGGCGCGGTGGCGGCCGGGGGTGGTGTCGCTGCCGGTCCAGCGGTGGCCAACCCAGCCGGGATGGGTGGTGAGCTTCTCGGCGCGCAGCGGCTCAATGGCGGCCCAGGGGATTCTCGCTTCATCCAGGCCGACAAAGCGGGCCACGCGCTTCACCATCTCGTCGAAGTCCAGGCAAAGCTGGGCGTAGGAGATGACCAGGGTGAACTCGCGGTCGTTCTGGATACGGTCGCTGATGGCCATGAAGCTTTTGAACAGCACGTTGTTGTCGGCGCCGAGCACGTATTGGTCGATGCCCTTGCTGCGCACGCTGTCGCGCCAGGCGTCCACCTCGGCCTGCGGCTTGTCGAGGATGGGGTGCTGCTGGGCCCAGTGGAATTGGTTGCAGGCCAGGTCACGCGGGTCGCGGAAGCTGACGATGAGCTTGGGCGCGGCGCCCATGCCGGCGGCCACCACCTGGGGGGCGTTGTACATATAGACATGGCCGGTGGGCTCCGGCACCCACTGCTCCAGCTCCTTCAGGCGGCCCTCATTCAGGTACTGCTCGGCCACCTTCACCTTGTGCGCATAAGCCTCACACAGGCGCAGCAGCAACAGCCAGATGGAGGTGGTGCCGCTGGTAGGGGTGGTGAGATAGACCACCGAAGCAGGTGACGACATGGACCGCAAACCCTTCAGCATGAACGCACATGACGCCACCCGAAGGTGGCACCGCTGCGACGGAATAACCAGCAGCGGAATGAACACAAAAAGTCGACAACGATTCAGGCAACCCCGGCCGCCAGCAGAAAGTGCAGGTGCAGCACCCCAACAGGGCGCCGGCCTTCCACCACCACTATCGACGTGATCTTGCGCTCATTCATCTCCCGCAGGGTGGCGCTGGCCAGGGCCCTGGGGGTGGTGGTGAGCGGATTGGCGGTCATCAACTCGGCTGCCTGCCGATGGCGCAGGTCGTATGCCACCTTGCGGCGCAGGTCGCCATCGGTGATGAAGCCGGCCAGGTCGCCGGCGGCATCCACCACCACGACGCAGCCCAGGCCATGGCGGGTGATGGCGTCGATAGCCTCCACCACGCCGGCATCCTCCCGAATGATCGGCAGGTCGGGCGCGGCGCGCATCAGGTCACCTACGCTCAGCAACTGGGCACCCAGCTTGCCGCCGGGGTGGTATTGCTGGAAATCCTGCGGGGTGAAGCCGCGGCGTTCCAGCAGCGCCATGGCAATGGCATCGCCCAGCGCCAGTTGCAGCAAGGTAGAGGTAGTGGGCGCCAGCCGCAGCGGGCAGGCTTCCTCGGCCTTGGGCAGCAGCAGGGTGATGTCGGCGGCGCGGCCCAGCGCGCTCTGCTCGCCGGAGGTGAGGGCGATGAGCGGCACCTTGTGGCGGCGGGTGTAGTGGATGATGTCGCGCAGCTCGGTGGTTTCGCCCGACCAGGACAGCGCCAGCACCACGTCATCCGAGGTGACCATGCCAAGGTCGCCATGGCTGGCCTCGGCCGGGTGCAGGAAGAAGGTAGGGGTGCCGGTGGAGGCCAGGGTGGCGGCGATTTTGGTGCCGATATGCCCGCTTTTGCCCATGCCGGTGACCACCAGCCGGCCCCGGGCGTTGAAGATCGCCTCCACCGCGCTGACGAAGGCCTGGCCCAAGGGGCCGGCCATGGCCTGCTCCAGCGTAGCCAAGCCCTGGGCTTCAACCGAGAGGGTGCGCAGGCCGGCCTGCAGAATATCGGTGGCGTTGGCGGTCATGCGGCGGCGCCCGGCGGCAGCAGGCTGTGGGCCTTGGCCAGGTCGGCCGGGGTATCCACGCCCAGCGGCACCTCGGCCACCTCCATGGCGTCTATCCGCATGCCGGCTTCCAGCGCGCGCAGCTGCTCCAGCTTTTCGCGCAGTTCCAGCACCGAGGGCGGCAGGGTCACGAAGCGGTCCAGCGCGGAGCGGCGCCAAGCGTAGAGGCCGATATGATGCCACAAGGGCCCCTCCCCCCATGGCGCCGTGGCGCGGGTGAAATAGAGCGCCCGATGGCGGCCGCCACCCAGCGGGGTGCCGACCATCTTGACCACCTGCGAGGCGGTGCGGTCGGCCACATCGTGGATTTCGGCCACCAGCGTGGCCAGGGCCACCTCGGCATCTGCCATGGGCACCATGGAGGCACGGATGGCGGCGGGCGAAATGGTCGGCAGGTCGCCCTGCACATTCACCACCACGTCATGCCGGCCATCGGGGTCCAGCCGGGTCAGCGCCTCATGGATGCGGTCCGAGCCGGAAACATGCTGGTCCCCGGTCATCACCGCGGTGCCGCCGGCGGCGCGCACCACATCGGCAATGGCGGCGGTGTCGGTGGCAACAACCACGTCCCCCACATCGGCTTCCTGGGCGCGGCGCAGCACGTGCACAATCATCGGCACGCCGTGGATGGGCAGCATGGGCTTGCCCGGCAGCCGGGTGGAGGCCATGCGGGCGGGGATGAGGACGAGCGGCCTCATGCCGGCAGTTTCACCCGGCGCGGCTTGGCCACGGCGTCCAGCGCCATCAAATCCTCGATGAGTTGCGGGAATTCGCGCAGCGGCACCATGTTGGGGCCGTCCGACGGGGCGTTGTCCGGGTCCTCATGGGTTTCGATGAACAGGCCGGCCACGCCCACCGCCACGGCGGCGCGCGACAGGATGGGCACGAATTCACGCTGCCCGCCCGAGGAACCGCCCAGCCCGCCAGGCTGCTGCACCGAATGGGTGGCGTCAAAGATCACCGGGGCGCCCATGGCGGCCATGATGGCCAGGCCGCGCATATCCGTCACCAGCGTGTTGTAGCCGAAGGAGGCGCCGCGTTCTGTCACCAGCACATTCGGGTTGCCCGAGCCGATAACCTTGGCGATGACGTTCTTCATGTCCCACGGCGCCAGGAATTGGCCCTTCTTCACGTTGATGACGCAGCCGGTTTCGGCCGCGGCGATCAACAGGTCGGTCTGGCGGCAAAGGAAGGCGGGGATCTGCAGCACATCCACCACCTTGGCCAACTCGGCGCATTGCTCGCGCTCATGCACATCGGTCAGCACCGGCAGGCCCAGCGTCTCACGGATTTCGGCAAACACGGCCAGCGACTGGGCCAGGCCGAGGCCTCGGCGGCCGGAGAGGCTGGTGCGGTTGGCCTTGTCGAACGAGCTTTTATAGACCAGCCCAATGCCCAGCTTGCCGCAGATTTCCTTCAGCGCGGCAGCGGTTTCCAGCGCGTGGGCGCGGCTTTCCATCTGGCAGGGGCCGGCGATGAGGGCCAGCGGCAAATCATTGCCGAAAGAGACCGAGCCGATGCGGACAACAGGAGCTGGTTCCACGGAAAGATTTCCACATCTAAGGTTGTAATGTCATTCAGCGACGAGCGGGACAACATTCACGCGGAGCGACTGGTGATTTACCGCAGCGGCTGTGCCGCTGAAACACAGAAATTTCCAAGGCATTCTTGGCGGCAAGGGCGTTTACTTATGATGTTTGGCGACCAAAGGCGCGGTTTTGTGCCTGGGCCAGCTCCATCAAGGCCTGCTACGGCTGGTTAAATTGGCTTTTGCGCCTTTTGCAGCAACCGAGAGAAGAAGCCGGGCGGTTTAGCCGGGGCAGCCTCGGCCTGAGCCTGCTTCACCGCCTTGGCGGCTTCGGCCTGCTCCTCGCGCTTTTCGCGGTCTCGCATGGCCAGCCACTTGTCCAGGCTCATGCCCGCCTTGGCGGCGCGGCGCGCTTCATAGGCCTTTTGGCCTTCGGTCAGTTTACGCTGGTCCATGCGTCTTCCCCAATCCTGCCCCTCACATGGCCTGGGCGGCGTTTGACCGCAAGCGGGGGCTTGCGGTGTTGGCCGCCTGTGGCACCTATGGCGGCATGGAAGCACGGGTCAAGGCGGGAATTTGGGTCTCAATGGCGCTGCGGCTGGGGGATATCTCCGGCTGCCCGGGCGCCGTGCTGCGGCGAGGAGACGCCGATAGCGGCGGCATTCTGTGCGTGCTGCATGGCCGGGACGGGTTGGTGGTGCTGACCCAGGTGCGCGATTCGGAGGGCCGGCCGGCCTGGATGCGCGGCACCGGCCCGGCGCCGGTGAACCAGGAACTGGCCGACGCCTATGTTGAGCGGCAGGTGAAGCGCGACCCCGACCTGTGGGTGGTGGAGTTTGAGACGCGCGACCTGAAGCCGCCCTTCGAGGCGATTCTGCTGTAGCCGCTGCGGGGTCAGCGCCGCTCCCGCGTGGGGACCACCAGCGCCAGCGAGGCCACGCGGTTGCCCTGGGCTTCCGCCTGCCGCAATGCCTGGCCCAGCGCGGCCAGCCAGGCGTCGATGTTTTCCACCCGCGGACGGGGCTGGAGGAACAACGGCTTTTCGCTGGCCACGGCCACCAGCAGGTCGGTGCCGAAGGGTTCATCCACTTCCCAACCGGCGAAACCAGCGCCGGGGTCGCCGAAGCGACGCTCGGCCCCGGCGGGCACCGCCTGGCCGGGCACGATATGCGCCGCCTGGCCCGAGGCCATGAGGTAGCTGACCGACAATTGGCCACCACGGTCCACCGGCATACCCAGGGTGAAGCGGAGCAACTCGCCCTTCTGCAGCGGCATGGTGCCCAGCAGTTGGCCACGCGGCAATTGCTGCGGCAGGGCGCGCAATTGGTCCAGCACCGGGCAATAGGGACCGTCAAAGCTGGTGACGGCAAGGCGGGTTTGCGCTTCCGGCAGGCGGTTGCTGCTGATGATCTGGCGCAGCGCCGGCTCCACGTCGCGCCGCATCAGGCCGCTGACGTTGAGGTGGCTGTCGCTGGCTTCCACCGTCAGCAGGCTGCAGGGCAGGCCGCGCAACGCCTCGGCGGCGCTGCGGAATTGCGGCAGCGGCGGCGCGCTGATGGGTGTGGGCACCGGGCTGGGCGCAGGAGTTGGGGCCGGGATCGGGGCCGGCGTGGCGGTGATGACCGGGGCCGGGGCGCTGACCGGGCGTGGCGCTGGGCTGGGGCTGAGGCCGAACCAGGCGACCAGCCCCAGCGCAGCCAGGCCGGCGGCGGCGGCACCGCCCAGCACCAGCGGCGGCACCGGCTTTTTGGCCGGCGGCGGTGGCGTGGTGGTAACGGCAGCGCCGGCGGGCGCGGTGGCGGCAACCGGCGCTGCGGCGCGGGGCAGGCCCATGCCGGTATTGCCGGGGCTCACCATGGTGGCGTCGCTGCTGCTGTCCAGCATGCCGCTGGCATCGGCGGGTTCGGTGGCGGCGGCACGGATGGCCACGGCGAAGTCGGCGGCGGTGGGGAAGCGGTCGGCCGGGCGCTTGGCCAGGGCGCGGGCCATCACGCCGTCAAACGCGCGCGGCGCGGTCATGGAGATGCGGCTGGGCGGCGTTGCCTCGGTGTTAAGCGCCTTGTGCATCACCGCCGCGTAGCCGCTGCCCTCAAACGGCTTTTCCGCCGTGAGCAACTGGTACAACACCACGCCAGCGGCCCAGAGGTCGGCGCGGCTGTCCACGGTTTCACCGCGGAATTGCTCGGGCGCCATGTAGCTGGGCGTACCCATGATGGTGCCGACCTGGGTCATCGAGGAATTCTCGAGCCGGGCGATGCCGAAATCGGCGATCTTCACCATCATGCCGCCGGTACCATCCGAGGACAGCATGATGTTGGCGGGCTTGATGTCGCGGTGGACCACGCCGCGCGCATGCGAATAGGCCAGCGCGCCCAGGATCTGGTCCATCAGGCGGACGATTTCGGTGATGGGGAAGCGCTCGTGGCGGTCGAAGCGCTCCTTCAGCGTGCCGCCTTCCACCAACTCCATGACAATCCAGGAGCATTCGGCGTTCTCGCCGTAGTCATAGATGCCGACGATGTTGGGGTGGGAGAGCCGGCCGGCGGCCTGGGCCTCACGCCGGAAGCGGGCATGGGCTTCCAGGGCCTCGGGGTCATGCGCCGGGGGGCGCTGGACGGTCTTGATCGCGACGCGACGCTCGATGTTGCGGTCCATGGCCGCAACCACCACGCCCATGGCGCCGCTGCCCAGGCGTTCACCCACCTGGTACTTATCGCTCAACTCCTTAGGCAGCATGCCCCGGCCAATCCCCGATTACGCTGGCAGCATACTACAAAGGCGCGCGCCGCCCATCTCCGATAAGTGCAAAGGGCGCCCAGTAGAAGGGATGGGCGAATTCAGCCGGCAGCGCCCTGCCCGCTTCCTCCAGAATCAGCAGTTGCGCGCCGCGCAGCGCGGCCGCCGAGGAGGCCCCGCCCTGCTGGCGGCGCAGCGAATCCGCCACGGTCAGCGCGGCGGCACTGTCATCCACCGCCCAGTGGGTTACCAGCAGGCCACGGGCCCCGGCATAGAAGAAGGCACGGGCCAGGCCCGACAGCGCCTCACCACCGCCGGCGCCGCCGGGGCCGCCGGTGTTGCAGGCCGAGAGCACGACGAGGTCGGCATCCAGCTTCAGGCTCAGCAGGTCGCTGGCCGGGATGAAGGCGGTGGCGGCATCGGCGGCGCCGGCCTGGGCGCTGACCACAATGGCCGGCTCCGGCAGGCAGGAGAGTTCGCCGGGCAGCAGGGCGTGGGTGGCCAGGTGCAGCACGCGGTATTTGTCGAGCCCGCTGGAGCGCAGGGCGGCGGCGGTGAAGGCGGCGCCCAGCTTCACATCGCCGGCGGCGGCACCGGTGAGCTGCTGGGCGGTCTGCACCTCCACCCGGGTGCCGGGCAGGCGGCCGAGGCCGGAGGCCAGCCGGGCGTCGCTGGCGCAACGGTCGGGCGGGAAGCTTTTGGCCAGTTGCGCCGTGCTGGCGGGCTGGAAATCACCAAAGCCGGCATAGGCCTTGGGCGCGGTGGAGCCGATACCGGCCGAGCGCAGCGTGACCAGGCTTTGCGCCGAGGGCACGTGCACAATGGCAAAGCGGCGGATCAGCCAGGGCGCGTCGCGCCAGGCCGTGGGGGTGGTGGGGGCGGTGAGCAGCAGGCCGAAGGGCAGCGCCAGCAGCGGGCCATCAGGCGCCACCACCAGGGTTTTGGCGCCCTCCAGCGGGGCTTCCAGCGGCGCCAGCAGGGCCTGGTAGATGGCCTCGGCGGCGGGGGCGTCGAATTCGCCCGGCGCGCCTTCCGGCGTGGCGGCGCCGTTGCGCACCTTCTGCACCAGGGCGCCGAGTTCTTCCTCGCCCAGGGCCACGCGAGCCACGCGCACCTTGCCCTCACGCAGCAGCATCACCCAGCCATGGTCGCGGCCCAGCAGCATGGAAAGCAGGCCCTCATCGGCGCGCAGGGCGGCGAAGACGGCATTGGCGTCGGTGGCGGCCAGCAGCAGCTGGCGGTAGCCGGGGGCGGCGGCGGCCACCTCGGCCTCGGCCTCGGCACGCATTTGCTGGGCGGTGCCGATGCGCTCATCCAGGTTCTGCGCGCCGGTGTCACGCTCGGCGAACAGGGTCCGCAGCGTCTGGTCGGCATCCTGCAGGCGGCGCACGGCCTCACCCACCTTGGGGTCGCCGGCGGCCACGCCCAGGCGGGCGGTGGCCTGCTGCACGAAGCGGGCGGTGCCGCTGCGCTGGGCCAACTGCACGGCGCCGAACATCTCGGCCAGCAGGGCGTCGGCATTCTCGGCGTTGGTGCGGGCTTCCTCGGCCAGGGCGTCCAGGTAGGGCAGCACCAGTTGCACGTTCAGGCCGATTTGCCGGGCGCGGAGGATGGCGGCGCCAGCACGGAAGGCGGCCAGCCCCTCGGCCCGGCGGCCGGTGCTGGTGCGGCGGGCACCGGAGAGGAACAGCGTCACGGCTTCCGGCCGTTCACCCGGCACGGCAATGGCGAAGCGGCGGGCGGCTTCCTCCAGCTGGCGGGCGGCCTGTTCATTGCGGCCCAGCCGGGCGGCGGTGGTGGCCTCGGTCCGCAGCGAGCGGGCGACCAGCAGGCCCGGTTCCAGCCCGGCGCGGTGCAGCAGGGCGCGGCTTTCGGCCAGCAGGGCGGGCGCCTCGGCGGCGCGGCCCACACGGGTATAGGCCACCGCCTTGTTGCGTATCACCTCGGCCAGGCCCAGCACGGCGGATTGCGCCACCGGGTCGGCCAGCAGGCCCACATCGGCGTCGCGCATGCTCTGGCCACCACGCCGGGTGCTTTCCGGCACCAGGGCGGCGTAGCCGGTCTCGGCCTGGGCCAGCAGTTCCAGCGCCACCGCGGGTTCGCCCATGTTGAGCCGGGCGAGGCCGCGGTAATGCGCCAGCCGCGGCACCGAGACGGCGTCGGCGGCCTGGGGCGCCAGTGTGCCGGCGCGCTCGAACAGGGCGTTGGCTTCCTGCTGGCGGCCACCATTGGAGAGGTTGAGCGCCAGGGCCATGAGGGCCGAGACGGTGTTGGGATTGTCGCGGCCCAGGATGCGTTCCTGCACCGCCAGGGCGGCGCGGTAGGAATCCTCGGCGGCGGCGAAATTCTCGGCCTGATTCAGCTCGCGGCCCAGCGACATCAGCTGTTCATAGCGGCCGACATCCGAGGCGCCGAAGGCGCCGGAGGAGAGCTGGCGCACCGCCTGTTCCAGCGCGGCCGAGCGGGCTTCGGCCCGGGCACCCGCGGCGGGGGCGGCGGCCTGGCCGCTGGCCAGGCGTTCCAGCACCGGTAGGGCGGCGGCCACGCCATCGGCCACCACCGGGCCTTCCGCACCGGCGGCCACCAGGGCCAGATGCGGCCAGCCGCCGGCACGGCGGGTGCAGCTGAGCAGCCGGGCGGCAACGCCACCGGCCAAGGTTACCGACTGCGGCGCGCCGCAGGTGATGCGTTGGTCAAGCCAGCTGCGCCACAGGCCGCCATTGGCCAGGGCGTCGAGCTGCTCGGCCGAGCCATTGCCGCGCAGCCGCATGAAGCGCGCCGCCGGCTGGCCCCAGCCACCGCAGTAAACCTCCTGCGCGCTGGCCACGGGCATATCGGCCGGCAAGGTGCTGCCGGGCTGGATGGTGCAGGCTTCCCCCTTGGAATCCTGCCCCGCCGGCTGGGCGTTGCGGGCCGGAGCCGCGGCGGTGCCGACATAGGCATCCGGCGGCGGGCGCGAGCAGCCCGCGGCGAGTGTCAGCAGCAGAAGGGCGATCCGGCCGGCTCGGGTCATTGGTAATCAGTGTCCGAAACGTTGGGGATGGTGACTTCCGAGGTATCGATGCGGCTATTGCCCAGGGTGAGGTCCGGCGTGCGGGCCGGAATGCTTGGCACCAGTTGCACCGTGGGCGGCGCGATACAGTTGACCGAGCCGAAGACGCAGTCATTCAGCCGGTAGTTGGAGAGTGCCATGCCATCAATGGGGTGGGTGATGGTGGCCAGGTGTGCCGCGCCGGAACCGGGGATGCCGCCCAGGCTGCCCAGCAGGCCGGCACCGCCGCCGGCGCCCTGCAGCCCCAACCGGCCGGCGCTGACATTGCCGCTGACCCGACCGCCATCAACCAGCATGAAGACCGCGCTGTTGTTGGCGTTGAGGTTGAGTTCCAGCGTCCCGGCGCTGGCGCTGCTGGCCGGCCCGAAGCTGCCCGGGAAGAAGCTGCCGCGGGTGACCTGGGTGGCCTGGTCTTCCGGCAGGCGGCTGGGGAAGTCTGGCTGAACCAGGGTCAGTGGGTCGGTATGGGGGCCGAGGCGGGTATCAAACACCACGGCCGGGTACTGGCCCGAGGTGCGGCCGTTGATGGTGCTGAGGCTGCCCGCCGTAATGCCGCCCGGGCCGGTGAACAGCAGGGCAGTGCCGATGGAGGCGTTGAGGCCGCTGACGCGCACCGAGGAGCCGATGAGGGAGGCAACCTCGGCCACCAGGGTACCACCCACGGTGAGCGACCCATTGGCCTGCAGGCTGGCGCGGCCAGCCACGTTGATGGTGCCGGTCAGCGCGGCGCTGGTGCCGGCCAGGCCGGTGAAGCTGGCGCCGGTGGAAACCCCGCCGAGCGACATCTCGGTGCCGGAGACATAGTTCAGCGCGCCGGTGGCACTGCCCACACCAGTCAGGATCAGGCTGCTGCCGGCGCTGAGGCTGAGCGTGGTGCCGGCATTGGCATTGCCCGAAAGGTTGAGCTGCCCACCCGCCACCAGCAGCAGCGAGTCTGTGCTGCTGACCCCGCCAATGAGGTTCATGGTGGTGCCGGCATGCAGTTCCAGCGGGCTGTTGGCGGCCACGCTGCCGCTGAGGGTGAGGCTGGTGCCGGCGTTGAGCTGCAACGCCCCGCCTGCCCCGGCATTGCCGCTGAGCACCACCGACTGCCCGGCATCGATGTTGAGCGCGCCGGTGGCGTTGGTGTTGCCGGCCAGGTTCAGCGCGGTGCCGGCGATGAGTTGCAGCGTGCCGCCCACGGTGAGGTTGCCCGGCAGCGAGAGCGCGCCATCGGCCTGCAGGGTGAGGTTGCCGGTGACCACCAGCGGGCCGGTGACGCTGTAGGTAAGCCCGCGCACCGTGCCACCGGCAAAGCTGCTGGCGCCAAGGGTGGTGAAGCTGTTGGCCTCCAGCAGCGTTACCAGGCCGCCGGCATTGATTTGCAGCATGCCGGTGGTGATGACGGCGCCGGCATTCTGGATGATGGCATCGGCCGAGGTGAGCACCACCAGGCCGCCCGGCGCCGAGATGGGGCCGGTGAGGACGAGGTCCGGCGGGTCGGTCAGGCGGATGGTGCGGCCGGTGCCGGCCGAGACGGCGCCGGCGGCGAAGCGATTGCCGGCATTGTCGAGCAGCACGTCATTCACCGCCGAGGCATGCACCGTGCCCATGGTGACGGCGCCGCCGCTGCCCAGAACGCTGCCCGTGGTCATCAGGTCCAGCACCGGCAGTCCGGTGACGGTGACCGGGCCGTTGATGGTGATATCCCCGGCCGAGGCGGGGTTGCCGCCAATGCCGCCCAGCCGCAGCGTGCCGATGGGGCCGATGAAGGCGAGCTCGGTGCCATCAATGGCCAGGGTGCCGGGGCCGCTGCCACCCAGGGTGATGCCGCGGGCATCGGTGGGCAGCATTTCCAGGGTGCCATTGGGCACGGTGACGGTACCGGTAATGGCCATGTCATTGGCGATGAGGCGCAGCGTCTTGCTGTCTCCGGCCTGGGTGGTGCCGGCCAGCGTGAGCAGCGAGGCGCTGGAGCGCAGCACCAGGTCGCCACCCGCCGAGAGGCCGGAGGTGGCATCGATGAGGTTGGTGGCGGCGAAGGGCTCCAGCAGGATGTCGCCGGTTGCTGTGGCGGCAATGGTGGGCACGTTGAGCGCGGTGCTGGCCGCCTGGGTGATGCTGCCGCCGCTCAGCAAGGTGAGCTTGCTGACCAGGGGCGAGACGCCGCTGCGGAACACCGCGTCGCCAGCGATGGTGATGGCACCGGCATTGGCGTTGCCGATGGTGAGGTTGGCCACCGGGGTGGCGGTGGCGCCGATGCGGCCGAGTTCGGCGGTATCGAGCGAGAGGGTATTGGCCACCGTGCCGCCGACGGTGATGGCGGTGCCGGCGGTATGGGGGCGCAGCACCACGCTGCCGCCCGGCGCACGCAGGCCGCCCAGCGCGGTGATGGACAGGTCATTCGCCACAAGGGTGAGGGTATTGGTGCTGCCGACCGAGACGATGCCGTTGATGGAATAGGGCAGCGCGGCGGCGTCGGTGACGGTGTAGCTGAAGTTGCCGGCCACGCCGAGCGTGCCGAGTTCGGCGAAGGTAACGCCGATGGCGCCGGGGCCGCTGGCCACTTCCGTCAGCGTGGTATCGGCGCCCAGGCTGCCTTGCAGGCGGCGGCCATACAGGTGGCCACTGGCGCCAATGGCCAGCGCACCGCCAGTGGATTGCACATCCACCACGCCGGCCGGGCTGGCGCCACTGGTGCCGACGCTGCCATTGATGGTGATGCCGCCCGGGCCGGTGAGGTTGACGTTGCCGCTGGCGCCCCAGCTGCCGCCCAGTACCAGGCTGTTGCCGGCGCCGGTGATGGTGGCGGTGAAGTCTCGGCCCATGGTGTGGCTGCCGAGCAGGCTGGTGTCGATGCTGTCGAGGCTGAGGGTGAGGTCTCGGTCCGCCGTGATGGCCGCGGTGGTGGTGGTGCGGCCCTGCCCGGCGGTGAGCGAGATATCCCGCGCGCCGAGGCTGCCCGAGAGGCTGAAGCTGCCGGCGGCCATGTTGAGGCTGATATCGGCGGCGGCGTTCTGCCCGGCCTGGATGCTGCCGCCCAAGGTGGCGGTGCCGGCGGCGCCGCCTGCGGTATTCAGCGTAATGCCGTTGCCGGCGTTGATGACGCCGAGTGTGTCATTGGAGAGGGTGCCGGCGCCGCCGTCACTGACCGTAAGGGTGATGGTGCCGGGCAGCAGGGCGCCACCCGACTGCATGCTGCCGGTATTGGTGATGCTGCGCGCATTGGCGCTGAGCGCGCCGCCCAGCCCACCGATGGCGGCGGTCAGCGTGCCGTCATTCACGATGGTGAGGCCGGCGGCATGTAGCGTGAGCGCGCCCGAGGCGGTGATGGTGCCGCCGGTCTGGTTCCAGATGCCGGTGGTGTCGCTGGAGATGGTGATGTCGCCCGGCAGGGTGGCGCTGCCGGCGGCGATGGCGCCGCTATTGGTGAAGTAGCCGCCGGTGAGGTTGGCATTGCCGCCCGCCGCGCCGATGCCGGCGGTGAGCGTGCCATCATTGGTAATGGCCTGGCCGCTGGCGGCGTTGAAGGTGAGCAGGCCGGCGGCGACCATGCTGGCGCCGAGATGGTTGGTGATGCCGAAGGCGCTGGTGGTGATGGTGATGTCACCGGCCTTGGTGGCGCTGCCGGCAGCGATGCTGCCGGCATTGTTGACGAAGCCGCCATCCAGCGCGACCGAGCCGCCGCCCGCGCCGGTGCCGGCGGTGAGGCTGCCATTATTGGTGAGGGTGGCGCCCACGCCCAGGCCGAAGAACAGGTTGCCGGTGGCGGTGATGCTGCCGCCGAGGTCGTTGTCGATGGTGCTGGGGGCGTCGAGGGTGACCGTGGCGCCAGTGATGCTGCCGGTGCCGCTGTTGGTGACGCTGGTGGTGCTGGCGGTGAGCG
>CANFIE010000021.1 GCA_947446625.1 Acetobacteraceae bacterium
GACGCGCATTGCCCGCGGCCGCGCCTGGCTGGAGTTCAGCACCGAGCAGCAGGCCGGGCTGGTGGCCGCCTTCACCGACTGGACCGTGGCCACGTCACTGCATCGCGCTGGCCCCTTTGCCGGCGAAAGCTTCGTGGCCGAGGGCGGCAGCGCCCAGGCCAATGGCGATGTGATGGTGCGCAGCCGGATTGAGCGCCCCGGCCTGGCCGCCGTGCCGCTGCTGTATTTGCTGCGCGCGGCCGAAGGCGATTTCCGCGTGGTGGACATGTACCTGAGCGGCAGCATCAGCGAACTCGCCAGCCGCCGCGCCGACTTTGCCGGCCTGCTGCGGGCCGGCGGCGCCGACCAGCTGGCCGCCAGCCTGCGCGACCGCACGGCGGTGATGCTGCGGTAGCGGAGGGCGCCTCAGAACGCCCGCATGATCCGCGCCCAATCCTCAATGGCGTGTTCCTGCCCGGGCACCAGCTGCACCGTGAACTCGGTATAGCCAGCGTCGCGCAGGTCGCCCACGCGCTGGCGCAGCTCCTTCTCTGTGGCGGTAAAGCTGGTCATGCGGATCAGCTCGGCACTCACAAATTTCCGTTCCTCCGGCTTCACGCTCATCAGGTGGCCCCGGTGGTTGTTCAGGTAGGGCGCATCCGCCGGCTGGAAGGTTTTTGCCAGCGCCACATAGCCTTCCACCTGGGCGCGCACACTTTCCGGCAAGGGCGAGATGTTCTGCAGCCCCATCAGCGCCTCATCCGCCGCCCGATGCAGCAGCACGCAGGCGCGCGGCCCGGCCTGCAACATGGCGCGGTCGCTGTCGGCCGGCTCGCCATCCGCCAGCACGCAGCCCAGCACAAAGGCGGTGGCCTGCAACGGCGCCTGGTTGCCGGCCTCGGCCCAGGCCTGCTTCATCTCGCCAATCATGCCCACGGCGGCCGGAACGTCGGAGAAGAAGTTCACCCAGGCCGCCCCCAGCTTGGCCGCCAGTTTTCGCGCCCGCGGTCCTGCCGCCGCCAGATGCAGCCGCATCGGGTTGGTCAGGTCGAACAGCTCCAGCTCCGGGTTCAGGAACTGAATCTTGCGCCTTTCGCCCTCAATCTCGGTCTCCACTACCTCGCCGCGCTGCAAGGCAAGCATGACGCGGATGTATTCCTCAAAATCCTTCAGCTTCATCGCGCCCAGCCCCATGGCGCGCCGACCGGTAAAACCGGTGCCAATGCCCATGTCGATGCGGCCCGGCGCCAGCTTGTTCAGGCTGGCATAGGCATTGGCGGTAACGGCGGCGATGCGGTTGGTGGGGATCAGCACGCCGGTGCCCAGGCGAATGCGGCTGGTCTTCATCGCCGCCGCGCCCATGGCCACGAAGCAATCCGCCGACAGCATCTGCGTGTCGTAGAACCAGGCGGTGGCAAAGCCGAGTTCCTCGGCACGCTGGGCGGTTTTCCAGCTATCGGCGCTGGTGGGCATGGCGATGCCGAATTGCATGCGGGCGTTTCCTGTTTTCGCGTTGCGCGCAGGGTAACGGCGCCGCTGCCGCTGTGCTAGGCTCTCCCCGATGCCGACGGTCAAGGCCAAGCGTCCGCGTCGCCAGGGTGCCCCCGCTGCCCCGGCGAAACCGCCGCGCAAGGCCACCACGCCCCGCATCCCCCCGCCGCCTGCCGCCCCAGTGGCGCGCCCGGCACCCGCACGCCCACGCCCTAGCCCCGCCGCCAATAAGTGGCGCTGGCTGCGCTGGGCGGTGCTCGGCCTGGTCTGGGGCAGTGTGGCCCTGGCGGCTGTGCTGCTGTGGTTCTGCTGGGATTTGCCGCGCCCCGACGTGGCCATGGAAGCCACCCGCAAGCCCAGCGTCACCCTGCTGGCCGTCGACGGCGCCACCCTGGCCACCCAGGGCGACCTGTATGGCGAAACCGTGCGGCTGCGCGACCTGCCCGCCTATGTGCCGGCGGCGCTGATTGCCATTGAGGACCGCCGCTTCCGCCAGCATCCTGGGGTGGATGTCATCGGCATTGCTCGGGCGCTCTACACCAACATCGTGGCCGGCGGGGTGCGCCAGGGCGGCAGCACGCTGACCCAGCAATTGGCCAAAAACCTGTTCCTGACGCCGGAGCGCAGCACGCGCCGCAAGGTGCAGGAAGCCCTGCTGGCGCTGTGGCTGGAAACCCGCTTCAGCAAGGACCAGCTATTAGAAATATACCTCAACCGTGTTTACCTGGGCGGTGGCGCCTATGGGGTGGATGCCGCCGCCCGGCTGTTCTTCGGCGTGCCGGCCCGGCGGGTGGCGCTGTGGCAGGCGGCGATGCTCGCCGGGCTGCCCAAGGCGCCATCGCGCCTTAACCCACGCAGCGCGCCGGATGCCGCCGCCGCCCGTACGCTGGAAGTGCTGGACGCCATGGTGGAAACCGGCGTCATCACCAGCGCCCAGGCCCAGGCCGAGGTGGAAAAGATCAACCCCCGCGCCCGGCCTTCGCGCGGCGCCGGCTGGTTCGCTGACTGGGTGCTGGAGGATGTGCCCGCCCGCTTCCCCGACAGCGCCGATCTCGTGCTGCGCTCCACGCTGGAAAGCCGGCTGCAAACCCAGGTGGAAGCCCGGCTGGCGGCGCTGCTGGCGGGCCCCGGAGTGCGGGCCGGGGTAAGCCAGGGCGCAGTGGTGGTGCTGGAAGCGGCCACCGGCGCGGTGCGCGCCATGGCCGGCGGGCGGGACTACCGCGACAGCCAGTTCAACCGCGCCGTGGATGCCCGGCGCCAGCCCGGCAGCGCCTTCAAGCCCATTGTGTTCCTGGCGGCGCTGGAACGCGGCGCCACGCCCGAGGAGATGGTGGCCGATGGCCCGCTGAGCATCAGCGGCTGGTCGCCCGGCAATGGCGCCTGGCGTACGCGGGGCGAGGTGACGCTGGAAGAAGCGTTGGCCCAAAGCATCAACACCGCCGCCGTGCGGGTGCTGCTGCGCGCCGGTGGCCCGCGCCCGGTGGTGGCGGTGGCGCATCGGCTGGGGCTCAGCGGGCGGCTGCCGGCCGATGCCTCGCTGGCGCTGGGCACGGGTGAGGTTTCGCTGCTTGAACTCACCGCCGCTTATGCCGCCTTTGCCAATGGCGGCCGCCGGGTGGTGCCCTATGCGCTCAGCGCCAATGGCCGCACGCCGCTGGGCCACACCGCGCCCGAGGTGGTGATGAGCCCCGAGGACGCCGCCGCCATGCGCCGTATGCTGGCCGCCGTGGTGGCACGTGGCACCGGCCGGGCGGCGGCGCTGCCGGGCCGGGCGGTGGCGGGCAAAACCGGCACCACGCAGGATTTTCGGGATGCCTGGTTCATCGGCTTCAGCGGCGGCGCGGTGGTGGGGGTATGGCTGGGCAATGACGACGCCACCCCGATGCACGAGGTGGCCGGCGGCGGCTTGCCGGCCCGGTTGTTCCGCGAGATTGCCGAAGCGCTGCCTTGATAGGATAACGTAACAAGATGCAGGGGAAGACGGGCATGCAGGCGGAGCAGGCACAGGCGGCGCGGCTGGCCCTGTTGGCGCAATTGGCGCGGCCGGTGCAGCACGATGTGAACAACCTGTTCACCGTCATCTTCGGCAACCTGGACCTGCTGGGCCGCTCGGCCGCCGAGGGCGCGCCGCAACGCCAGGTGGGCCGCATCCGCGAGGCAGCGCAGCGGCTGGACGCGGCCACCCGCGCCATGCTGGGCCTGGCCCGCCGCCCGGTGCCGGAGGACGCGGCCTTCGCCCCCCAGGCGGCGCTGCGGGCGCTGGCGCCGCTGCTGCACATATTGCTGCCCGCCCCCGGCGCCCTGCTGCTGGAACTGCCGGAAGCCGACGGTTGGCTGGTGGCGCAGGACCGCGCCGGCTTCGACCAGGCCGTGCTGCTGCTGGCCAGCCAGGTGGCCAGCCTGCCGCGTGGCAGCGTGCTGGGCCTGCGGCTGGAACAGGCCGAGGCGGCGGTGACGCTGACCCTCACCTGGCCGCCTGGTGCCGAGCCGCCCAACCCGGCCGCCCTGGCCGCCCTGACGGCGCAACCCGCTGCGGGTGGCTGGGCGGCCCACTGGCCCCGCGCCGGGGGCTGAGCCGATGGCCGACCCGGTTTTCGCCGCCCTGGCCGGGGCGCTGCTGGAGCCGGAGCAACCCGTTTCCGCCGAACTCGCAGGCATGCTGCGCTGGCTGGGCCTGCCCTGGCCGCGCCAGCCCGGCGCCGAGGAACAGCACCGCGCCCGCATGCTGACCGCCGCCGCCGGGTTTGAGCGGGTGTTCCAATTGGAAGCGCCCGAAGCACCCGGCATGGCGGTATTCGGCGCCGAGGTGGCGCCCGATGCCCTGGCCGCCAGCCCCGGCCATGGCGTGTTCGGTGTCTCCGGTACCGGCACCACCCTGCTGGCGGCGCTGGAAAGCTGCATCGGCGAGGGCATTGAACTGCTGAGCGGCGTGGAAACCCCGTTGGACCTGGCGCTGCAACGCGCCAGCCCACCCCCCGGCGGTGCGGCCGACCTGCCCGAGGCCTGGCAGGTGCCGGATGCCGGCTGGCTGCCGGCGCGGCGGCTGACCGATGGCGCCACCCGCTGGCTGCCCGCCGGGCTGTGCTTGCGCAGACCCAGGGGCCAGACCGGTGGCGGCGCGCCCTGGCCGCTGAGCATCGGCTGCGCCGCCGGCACCAGCCTGCCCGCCGCCGCGCTGCATGGCCTGCTGGAACTGGTGGAGCGCGACGCCGCCGCGCTGTGGTGGCGTGGTGGCCGCCGCGGCCGGCCGCTGCCGCTGGAACACCCGGCCCTGGCCGGCGCCGCCGCCCTGCTGCGCCGCCTGCGCCGTGGCAAGCAGGGCCGGCAATCCTGGCTGCTGGATATCACCACCGACCTTGCCATTCCCGTGGTCGCGGCCATTTCCGTGGGTTCGGACGGCGCCGGCTTCTGCTGCGGCCTGGCCGCCCGGCCCGGCCTGCTGGCGGCGGCCGAGGGCGCGGTGCTGGAATTATGCCAGATGGAACTGGCCCTGGGCGTGGTGGCGGCCAAGCGCGCCGAGGCCGGCGAGGCCGCGCTGAACCCGCGTGACCACGCACATGAGCAGCGGTTCCATCACATTCGCGCGAGCGAATGCGCCCTGCTGCACCCCATGGGAGAGCCTCTGGCCCGGCCCGAGCCCGCCCCCGCCCCGCCCGAGCAAGCCCTGGCCCGGCTGGTGGCGGGGCTGGGCCGGCAGGGGGCAAACCCTTTGCTGCTGCCATTAACCCGCAACATTTTCGGCGTGCCGGTCTGCCGCGTGCTGTGCCCTGAACTGGAGCTGGAGCCCACCCAGGCCATGGGGCCACGCCTGCGCCGCACGGTGGCCGAGACCGGGGGTGGCGATTGCCATACCCGGGGAATTGCGTTGATGTAACCTAGAGTTGAGAAATTATGTACGAATGGAAATCCTTGGTGGCTCACCTTTGTTGGCCTTGCCGATGGACGCCTCGGGCACGCCAGCCCTAATCCCGGGGCAGCTTCTGCTGTCTCTGGTGGGGCCACTGCGGCTGCGCTGCGATGGGCGGGAGATCAGGCTGCGCAGTCGCAAGGCCCGGGCGGTGCTGGGCTACCTGGCACTGAGCGAGAGCGGCGAGGAAAGCCGTGAGCGCCTGGTGGGGCTGCTGTGGAGTGAATCCTCCGAGAAGCGGGCCCGCGACGCGCTGCGCCAGGTGCTGCATGAACTGCGCGAAAGCCTGGAGGAAGCCGGCTTCCAGGGCCTGCGGACCGACCGCCTGAGCGTGGCCCTGGCGCCCGGCAGCATCAGCACCGATGTCCATGCCATGCTGCGCGCGGTGGAAGCCGGCATGGCTCCCGGCCTGCTGCTGGATACCGCCGAGTTGGGCGAGGCCGTGCTGCAAGGCCTGGACGACCTGGACCCCGCCTTTCGGGTTTGGCTGCTGACCACCCGGCAGGCGCTGCTGGACCGGCTGACCCGCAGCCTGGAGCCGGCGATGCGCCGCGCCGACCTGCCGGTCGAGGCCCGCCAGAACCTGGCCCGCGCCATGCTGCGACTGGACCCGACGCATGAGGAAGCCTGCCGCATTCTGATGCGCTGCCTGGCCGAGGCCGGCGACACCAGCGCCGCGCTGCGGGTGTACAATGCACTGTTCAACCTGCTGGACGCCGAGTTCGACACCGAGCCAACTTCGGCCACGCTGAAGCTGCTGGCCGAGATCAAGCTGGGCCGGCTGGAACCCAGCGCCGCCGCGCCCGGCGCGTCGCCACCGCAGCCGCAAAGCGCCGCGCGCATCGCCCTGCTGGTGGAACCCTTCCAGCTCAACGGCGTGCCACCCGACCAGCAGCACCTGACCCAGGGCTTCCGGCATGACCTGATGGCCTGCCTGGTGCGGTTTCGCGAATGGTTCGTGGCCGATGGCTACGCCCTGCCGCCGGCCGAGCAGATCGGCCACCGCGTCTCGGCGCGCTATCGCATCCGCACCACTGCCTACCGCGCCGGTGAGGGCATTCGGCTCACCATGATCCTGGCCGAGGAAAGCGGCATTTGGGTCTGGACCGAAAGCGCCGACCTGACGCTGGACGGCTGGTACGAGATGCAGAGCCGCATCGTGCGGCACATCGCGGTTTCGCTGAACCTGCAAATCTCCGCCGCTCGGCTCAACCGGCTGGCGGCCGAGCCCGATGTCTCGCTGGCGGCGTTTGACCAATGGCTGCGCGGCCAGGCCATGATCCTGCGCTTCAGCGCGCAGGACTGGGCGCGGGCCGAGGCGCTGTTCAGCGAATGCATCGCCCAGACGCCGCAATTCTCGCCGCCCTATAGCGGGCTGGTGCAGATGGACAACGCCGTCCACATCGTCCACCCCGGCGTGCGGCGCGAGCGTGCACGGGAAGTGCGCTCGCTGGAACGCGCCCGCCGCGCGGTACAGCTGGACCCGATGGACAGCCGCGCCCAGCTTTGCCTCGGCTGGAGCCTGGCGATGTGCAACCAGCACGCCCAGGCCGATGTGCATATGCGGCTGGCGCGCGACCTGAACCAGTATGACAGCTGGACGCTGATCTCCACCGCGCTGTTCCACAGCTTCCGTGGCCAGCATGATGCCGCTGCGAAATTGGCCGGGCTGGCGCTGGACGCCACGCTGCAACCCAGCGCCACGCATTGGGCCTATCAGGTCAGCATTGCGTATCTGCGCGGTGATGACGAAGCGGCGCTGGAGGCCTGCGACCTGGCGCAGGACCGCATCCACACCCTGCCGGCGTGGCGGGCGGCGTCGCTGGCGCGGCTGGGCCGGCGCGACGAGGCGGTGGCGGCGGCACAGCGTTTCCTGCGCGGCATTCGCGGCAATTGGCACGGCACCACCGAGCCGGATGACGCCGAGATCACCCGCTGGCTGCTGCACCTTTACCCCATGCGCAACCCGGCCGAATGGAACCGGCTGCGCGACGGCGTGGCGATGGCAGGGCTGCCGGTGGCCGGGCTGCGGCACGGGGACTGGTAGCGCCAGCGCGACGCAACCAACCCCCGCGCCAGAGCAGTTTCCGTTCGCCTTCGTTCACGGAAGCTGCGCCGGCCTTTGCGTTTGATCGAGCAAATTACCCCTTCCGGTGCCGTAGCCCGTTCGGGGTTTGCTCTCGGCCCACTACATGCAGTTGGCGATGGTGTAGTCACCAATGCGCCGGGCGTGGAACTTCAGCCGGTCCTCCAGCGTGTCCATCGGCACCGGCTGGTGCTGGTACGCCTCATCATAGAACGGCGGCATGGTGTATTCCTGCCGGGTCAGCCGCTCCTCGGAGGCCGCGACCATATCCGGCGGCGGCAGGCGCAGCATCATGGTGTCGGACTGCACCCGCACCACCTGCAGCTTCTTCATGCGCGCCGGCAGCTTCAGGCCGGACTGCACGGCATCCAGCTGGTCCTGCATTTCCTGCAGGCTCTCGGGCACTGGATAGACCGTGCCATCGTCAAAGTAGCTGCGCCCGGTGGCCCAGGTCTTCACCAGACGGCCCCAGTTTTCGTAGTTGATGGCGGCCATGTTGATCGGTTCAAGCGGATTGTACATTTGGGAATTTTTCCTCTCTCGGGGGGTGAGCGGACGGCTCAGAGGAAGGGCGGTTCCGCCTCCTCCAGCCGGTATTGCCGGGCCAGAAACGCCACCAGCCCGGCCATGTCGGCAAAGGCTGGCAGTGGCCGGAACCGGAAGGCGCCGAGCCATTCGGCGCAGAGCCGATCAAGCTGAGCCGCCAAATCCCCGCCGCCCTGCTCGCTGGGCAGCGGGTCTCGGGCCAGGGCGCCGTACAGCGTCTCGGCCACGATGATTGAGCCGAGCACGCCGAGGTGCTTGCCCTCGGCTTCGTGTTCGGCCTCGAACATCACGTAGAAGGGCAGCGGCGGCTCGGCGGCCAGCGCGCTGATATCGGCGGGCGTCAGCCGGCTGACGCGGGGGCGCCGGCCAAGCCATGCCAACAGCGCCGCCTGCCGGCCGGCACGGTCCGCCAGCAAGGGAGAGGCGGCGGCCAGGTCCGGGCGCAGCCGCAGCACCGTCTCGGCCAGGCTGTCCAGACTGTGCAGCCCGGCCAGGCTGCCACTCAGCAGGTCACGATAGGCCAGGCCCCAGGGGTCGCCCTCGGCCACCGGGTCGAACAGCCCGTCGGTCACGAAGTTGCCGCTGATCTGCGGCCCGATGCGCTTGCTGAGATTGGGCTGCTGCCGCCCGGGCAGCTGGAAGAAGCGCGACCACTGCACAATCCAGATCCGCCGCAGCGGCATCAGGTCCGGGCTGCGGGCCGAGCTTTGCCGCAGCGTGGTGCCCAGCGCCAAAGGCTCCTCGGCATCGCCGAAGTGGTAGCTGTCGCGCGCCATGGCGTGGCCGAAGCGGAAGGCGCCATGCGAGAATTCCAGCGGCATGCCGGGCGTGGCCGCACTCTCCAGCGGACCGGGGCCGCCCGGCGCGTAAAGCGCCCGCACCGCCGGGTGCAGAATGCGCGGCAGAATGTCGGTGCGCACCAAATGCCGCCAGATCAGCGTGCAGGCCTGCCGCGCCACGAAGAAGCGAAGGTTGTGCGCCCGCACCCGGCTGCCGATGGGGCCGCCCTCGGCCAGCGGCTGCATTTCCACCAGCGCGTTGTGCAGCATCTGGAACAGCGCCGTGACCTGCGAGATCAACGAGTGGCTGTCGTTGCGGATATCCGCCACCAACGCCTCGGCAAAGCCATCAGTGCCACCGCTGGTGCCATGGGTGCTGGCGCGGCCCACATCGCGGTACTGGCCCGGCGCCAGCTTCTCCCCGGGGCTGAAGGCGGCGACGGGCGACATGCGGAACCGGCTGCGGCTCTGGTCCTGCGCGTCATCCGGGTGGAAGGGAAACGGGCAGCTGGCCGGGCCGGCGCCGTACAGCGTGTCCAGCCGCAGCATGCGCGGGCGGTGGTTTTCCAGCTCGGCCCCGCCGCCATGCGAGGCCCAGAGCGGCAGCGAGCTGGCCACCAGGTCATGCGCCAGGAATTGCAGGGTATAGGTATAGCCGGCCGGCAGGTCCGGGTTGTCGGGCGCGCCTTCGGGGCGGTCGCCCATCAGCAGCGCCACGCCGCGCAGCCGGCGCCGCAGCGTGGCCAGGGCGGCGGCGGAAAGGCGGGGGTCCTCGCCATCCACGCTGAAGCGCTGGGCCGGCGTGGGTTCGCCGAACAGGTGGCGGAAGCCGGCCGGGGTGGCGGGGATATTGGCCGGCGCCTGCTGTCCGGCGCCCGCGGGCATGCCCTGGCCGCTGAACGGGCAGCTCCGTACCGCGCCTCCGTGTGATGGCATTGAACCAGCCTCCGACAACCCTGAGTGGTCAGGCTGCTCGCGGATGCGTGATTTCAGCGTGAATCCGTTAACCAATGCGGCGAATAGTTGCGGAACGAGTTTTACTCACGCTGGGTTCACGCTGGTGGGCGCAGCCTTGCCGGCATGGATGGATACCCCCCCGAAAAGCAGGCCATGTCAGTGGCCAACCGCCTGGTGGCCGAGGCCTTCGTGCTGGCCATGCGGGCGGATTTCGCCGAGGCGCCGTATGACGCCCCCTACGCCGCGCGCCCTGCCGGGTCTGAATGGCTCATCGTCTCCCGCTGGGGGCCATCGGCGGAATATCTCAGCGTGTCGCGCACCGGCGTGGCAGCCGCCGGGGAGGGGCCGGCGCCTGATGGTCTGCACCCCAGCCTGACCATGCTGGGCCTGCGCGTGCCCGGCCCGGCGAATGAGCCCAGCTTCCTGCTGCTGCGCCATCAGCCGGCCGATGTGCCGGTGGCCGGCAGCTTCGTGCCCAGTGATGGCTTTGCCCGGCTGGCCGGGCCCACCGCCATGCTGCGGCTGACCGCCGCTGGCCGCTGCGCCCATTTGCGCGGCGAAGCCCAGGGCCAGCCCTGCTTCGCCGATGTGCCGCAGCCGCCCTGCGGTGCCAGCGGCGCCCTGGCCTGGAGCCTGAGCGCTACCCGCCGGCCCTGGCTGGGCGACTATGTGGAGCGTGGCCTGCGCCCGCCGAACATACGCCGCCAGGGCACTGCCCAGCCGGGGAATACCCAGCCGGGGAATACCCTGCCGGGCTGAACCGCCCCGGCAGCAGGATTTGAGGAGGGGGGAGGCTGACCCCAAGGCCCGCGCAACAACAAGCGGTGCCGGTCAGCTTTTGGTGAGGGACCAGGCTTCGGGGGGAGCCATTATGTTGACCAGGGATTTCGCGATCATCGTCGGGCTGCCGAATCCGGCCGCCCCGGCCCATATCGAAGCGCGCCGCGTGGCCAATGACGTGGCCGCCATGCGCGCCTGGCTGGCCGACCCGGCCGGGGGCCAGCTGCCGGCCGAGCGCATTCGCTGCCTGGCCCAGCCCTTGGGCCCGCAGGGTGGCCGCACGCCGCCGCGCGCCCCGCTGGTGGAACTCGATGCCCTGCTGGCCGAGTTGGAAGCCCAGGCGCGGCGCAACCTGTCGGCCGGGCGCAGTCCGCGCCTGGGGCGGCGGCTGTATCTGTACATCTCCGGCCTGGCCTGCCTGCCGGGGCGCGGCCGCCCAGCCTCCCAGGGCCGGCCGCCGGCACCACTGGCCGCCATGGGCTGGCTGGCCTGGGCGCAGGACAGTGGCCTGTTCCAGGAGGTGGTGGTCTGGCTGGACTGCGCCCAGGAACACCCCGCCGTGCTGTCGCGCCGAGACCCCGTGCTGCTGCCCCTGCAGCCCGGTGGGCGCGGCCCCAGCTTTGTGGCGCTGGCGGCACGCCGGCCCAGCCAGCCGCCCGTGCTCAGCCTGCCGCAGGAAGGCGGGCGCTGGCATGGCGCCTTCACCTGGGCGCTGCTGCAAGGGCTGCGCGGCGCGGCGACCGATGCCAGTGGCCGGGTGACAGGGCGCAGCCTGGGCAATTGGCTGCGCCACGCCCAGGCTGCGCTGCTGCCGGCGGGGGCCCCGGCGGCGTGGTCGGCCGAGCCGGAAGTGCTGCAGGTTGGCGGCGATGTGCTGCTGGCCGAGGGCGTGGCCCCGCCGCTCTATCCGGTGCAACTGGAATTCCCCGCCGCCGCGCTGGGCCAGCCGGTGCGGCTATGGCAGGGCAGTCCGGCCTGGATGGACCCTGCCCTGGGCCTGGCCCAACCCAGCATGGCTCTGGCCTTGCCGCCCGGGCTGTATCTGGTGGAAGTGCCGGGCGCCGGGCTGCGCCAGGGCTTCGCCGTGCTTGGCCCCACCAGGCTGGCCATTACCCAGCAGGGCGCGCCGGTGGCGGCCGAATCGCTGGGCCAGATGCTCCCCCTCACGGTGCCGGAAGCCGAGCCGGCGACGCAATTGGCCCTGCTGGACCAGCGCCTTGCCCTGGCGCGGCATGCCGTGGGCAACCTGCAGGCCCGGCTGCCCGCTGGCCTTTACGCGCTGCGCAGCCGCCAGGGCCGTGCGCTGCGGCATCAGGTCTTCATGCTGGATGCCACCCAGCCCAGCCTGGCCGTGCCGCCGCCGCCACCCAGCCCGGATGCCGCCCTGCCGCCGCTGCGGCCCGGGGCCTGCGCCAAGGCCATGCTGCGCGTGGTTGGGCTGGCGGCACAGGGCATTTCGGTGGCCGATGGCCATGGGTTGACCGTGCTGGACCTGGTGTTTGATGGCGACCCGGTGCCCGGCCAGCCCGGCCTGGTGCATGCCGATATCGTGCTGCCGCCGGGGCAGTATTTCCTGCGCCAGCAATTGGGCGCCACGCGGCGCATCACCGCGCCTTGGCTGGAGCAAAGCCTGGTGCTGGCGGCGGGCTGGGCGCTGAAGGTGCGGGTGCCGCCGCGCGAGCCATTGGCCGAGCCCGGCCCGGTGGGCCTGCGCATGCAGCCCCTGGCTGGCCCCGCCGACCCGGCGCAGCACCAACTGGCCGAGGCGCTGGGCATCGCCCTGGCCGACCGCCGCCGCATTCTGACCCCGGCGCTGGAAGCCGCGCTGTGCGGTGCGGTGACGGACCCGCTGGTGGGCATTCTGGCCGGCCACCTGATGCTGCTGGACCAGGAATACGACCCCGGCCGCGACCTGGCCGCGCTGGATGGCCTGGTGCGCCGGCTGCAAGCCTTGCTCGGCCCCGCGCACCCGGATGTGCAGGCCCTGGCGCTGCGCTGCACCGACCCGGCCCTGCGCCCCAGTGGCGCGCTGGCGGCGCTGCCCATGTTCTACCGCAGCTGGCACCTGCTGGTGGCCGCCAGCCACCAGTCCAGCAAGCTGCTGCCGCGCCGCTTCTGGGAAAGGGCGGTGGCGCGCCGGGTGCAGGCACCCTTCCTGGCCTGGTCGATGGATGCCGGCCAGCGCGCGGCGGCGCAGCGCGATCTGGCCCTGGCCACCTGGGGCAGCGAGACCCTGCCCGCCGCCCGCGAGCCGCGTGGCAATGTGGTGCCGCTGATGCGGCCGCGCCGGGTTCGCTCGCACCGCGCCGTGGCGCGCAAACGCGCACTGCTGCTGGATGTGCCGCTCTCGGCGCTGGATATGCTGGCCGATGTGTATGAGGACCATGCTGAGGCCTGAGTGCGCTTGACCCCCGCCCCACCCCGGCCTTCAATCCGGCAAAGGGCAGGAAACGGAACGCGCCATGCACGACACAGTCATCCGCGGCGGCAGCATCATTGATGGCACCGGCGCACCCGCCTTCACCGGCGATGTGGCGATAGACGGCGACCGCATCACCCAGGTTGGCGGCAAGGCCGGCCCGGCCCGGCGGGACATCAACGCCGAGGGCCGCATCGTCACCCCCGGCTGGGTTGATGCCCACACGCACTATGACGGCCAGGCCACCTGGGACCCCATCCTGGCGCCGTCGTCGTGGCATGGCGTCACCACCATCCTGTTCGGCAATTGCGGCGTGGGTTTCGCGCCGGTGCGCCGGGCCGACCATTCGCAACTCATCGGCCTGATGGAAGCGGTGGAGGAAATCCCCGGCATCGCTTTGGCCGAAGGGCTGAAGTGGAATTGGGAAAGCTTCCCCGAATATCTCGACGCGCTGGAAGGCATGCGCCGCACCATCGACGTTGCCGCGCAAATCCCGCACCACCCGCTGCGCGTCTATGTCATGGGCGACCGCGCCATCAACCTGGAAGCGGCCACGGCGGATGACATCGCCGAAATGCGCCGCCTGACGCTGGAAGGCATGCAGGCCGGCGCCTTCGGCTTCACCACGTCGCGCACCAATTCCCACAAGACGCTGACCGGCGGCATGGTGCCGTCGCGCTTCAGCCATGTCGATGAACTCATGGGCATTGGCAGTGCGCTGGGCCAAGTGGGCTACGGCGCCTTCGGCATGAATAGCGACTTCGATATCGAGACCGAGGAACTCGGCTGGATGACCAAGCTGGGCCAGGATACCGGCCGCCCGGTGTGGTTCCTGCTGACCGACCAGCCCAACGACGCCGCCCGCTGGAAGCGCCTGATGGAAGGTGTGCACGCCGCCCGCGCCCAGGGCGCTCTGGTCACCGCCCAAATCGCCGGCCGTCCCGTGGGCGTGCTGCTCGGCGCCGACACCGCGCTCAACCCCTTCAGCATCCGCCCCAGCTACCAGGCGCTGCTGAAACTCCCGGTGGCCGAGCGCATGAAGCGCATGCAGGACCCCGCGATGCGCGCCCAGGTGCTGAACGAGGCCCCCTCGGAGGAATTGCTCTCCCGCCTCAGCCAGTTCCGCCAAACCATCGTCCGCCGCTGGAACCGGATGTTCAAGCTGGGCAACCCGCCCGACTACGAGCCGCCCGAGTCGGAAAGCATCGCCGCCATCGCCGCCCGCGAAGGCCGCACGCCCGACGAGGTGGCCTATGACTACCTGGCCGCCGACCAGGCCAACTTCCTGTTCTTCCCCGTGGTTGGCTACAACCAGGACAATCACGACATCATCCGCACCATGCTGACCGATGACGCCACGGTGCTGGGCCTGGGTGACGGCGGCGCCCATTGCTCCTCCATCATCGATGCCGGGGTGCCGAGCTACATGCTCACCCACTGGGCGCGCGACCGCCATCGTGGTCCCCGCCTGCCGCTGGAATTCATGGTGAAGCGCCAAACCAGCGAAACCGCGAAGTTCTTCGGCTTCAACGACCGTGGCGTGCTGGCCCCAGGCATGAAGGCGGATATCAACGTCATCAACTACGCCGGCATGCGCCTGCACCTGCCGGAAGTGCGCTACGACCTGCCCGCCGGTGGCCGCCGCCTGGTGCAGCGGGTGGATGGCTACGACGCCACCTTCGTCAGCGGTGTTCCGGTGTTTGAACACGGCGCCCATACCGGCGCGCTGCCCGGCAAGCTGGTCCGCGCCGGGCGCTAAGCCCCGGCCGGCCAAGGGGTGCTGGCCTCGGCCGCACCCCATCCGCTGGGAAAAATGCCCCCGGCCAGACTCGAACTGGCACGTTATCGCTAACAACGGATTTTGAGTCCGCCGCGTCTACCATTCCGCCACAGGGGCCTGCGGTTCGCCCTGCTTAGCCAAGCTTGGCCGGGGCGTCCACCATCTGTGTGACAAACTCGGCCGGAGAGGTGATTTCAATCAGTTCCATGTCGTCGGAATGCGCCACCTCGGCGTGCTTCACCATCGGCGGCTGGTAAACGCTGTCCCCGGCTTGCAGGGTCACCTCGCCGATATCCTCGTACTTGAAGCTCACCCAGCCCTTCAGCACGAACACGAACTGAAAATCCAGTTGATGGGTATGCCACTGGCCGCTGGCGTGCTGGCCGGGAATGGCGCGGATCACCTGGGCGGTATAGCCGCCCCCGGTCACATCCTTCACCCCCAGGTCGCGATAGCCGAAAAAGGCGCGCAGCCCATTGTCGAAAACCGCGTCCTTGCCGTGGGTTACCGTGGTGCGCCGGGTGGTTGCGGGCGCGGGGCCGTCATCGGGCATGGGTGCCTCCTTGTTGAGCTTGGCGTTTCGCCCGGCAGCATGGCCGCTACCGGGCCGGCCGAAAAGCCCTCAACTCAGCGGCAGTACCGCCACCTTGGCGGCATAGGCCGGGCGGGCCAGCAGCCGCTCATACCAGGCGCGCAGGTTCGGCAACTCCGGCCGGGCCACCGGCAGGCTGAACCAGCGGTGCAGAAAGCCGCCCATCGCCATATCGGCAATGCTCAGCTCCCCGGCCAGGAAGTTCCGCCCGGCCAGCTGCGCATCCACAATCCGCCACAGCCGCTCAGCGGCGTCACGGGCGCGGCCGGCGGCGGCCAGGTCGCGCTCGGCTTCCGGCGTGCGCACAAAGGTCCAGAAAATCACCCGCATCGGCTCGTTCAGGCTTGCCAGGGTCCAGTCCATCCAGCGGTCCACATTGCCGGCGCCCTCGGCATCGCGCGGGTAGAACTTCTCCCCGCCCGGCTGGGTCCGCGCCAAAAACCGCAGAATGCTGTTGCTCTCCCACAGCGAATAGCCGTTCGGCATCACCAGCGTCGGCACGCTCGGGTTCGGGTTCATCGCCACGTAGTCGGCGTCCCGCGTGCGGCCAAAGGCGCCGCCGGCGTCAATGCGGCTGTAGGGCGCCTTCAGCTCCTCCACCAGCCACAGCACCTTCATCACATTCACCGAGTTGTCCCGGCCCCAGATCGTCAGCATCAGGCAAGCTCCACGCAAACATGGCGGGCACAGCCGGCATGGGTTTTCAGGGTGGCGTACCAGCGCTCCAGGTTGGGCATGCTGGGGCGCTGAATCGGCATGGCAAACCAGCGATGCAGGTAGGGCGAGAGCACAATATCAGCCAAGGTCAAATGGTTGGCCACCAGGTAGTTCTTGCCGCCAATCCGCGCATCCACCATGCGCCACAGCGCCTCGGCCTCATCCCGCGCCTTCGCCGTGGCCACGTAGTCGCGCTTGGCCTCGGGCGTGCGCACATAGGTGAAGAAAATCGGCGTCATCGGCCCGCTCAGGCTGGCCAGCTGCCAGTCCATCCAGCGCTCCATATCGGCCCGCGCCCGCGGCTCGGCCGGGTGCAGCGCATGGCCCGGCGCCCGCGTGGCCACCAGGTAGCGCAGAATGCTGTTGCTCTCCCACAGCGTGAAGTCGCCATCCTCAATGGTCGGCACCCGGCTATTCGGGTTCATCGCCAGGTAGAATGGCTCGGTGGTGCGGCCAAACTCGCCCCCGGCATCCTCGCGCGTGTACGGAATGCCCAACTCCTCGCACAGCCAAAGCACCTTCATCACGTTGGATGATGTGGTGCGGCCCCAGATCTTCAGCATGGCCATCCCTCCCCATGGGTGAAGACCAAGCCTAGCAGGCAACGCGGTGGTTGCCAGCCGCCGCAGGCAGCAGTTGCCAGCCGCCGCAGGCAGCAGTTGCCAGCCGCCGCGGAAGGCGCGAAGACAGCACCATGCCGCCAGCCCTTGCCGTCATGCTGCTCGCCGCCGCCGCGCCGCTTTTCGCGCGGGGTTCCGAAACGCTTTGGGGCATCGCCCCCTGCGAGCTCTGCATGTGGCAGCGCTGGCCCTATTGGGTGGCGGCGGCGCTGGCCCTGGTCGGCGGCTTCTGGCCCAATCCACGCATCCGCCAGGCCCTGCTGCTGGCCGCTGGCGGCGCGGTGCTGGTCTCGGGCGGCATTGCCGTGCTGCATGTCGGGGTGGAGCAAGGCTGGTGGCCCTCGCCCCTGCCGGGCTGCCAGGCCCCCCGCGCCACGGGCTCCAGCCTGCAGGACATGTTGAGCGCCATGCCGCTGCGCCCCAACAAGCCCTGCGACGCGCCCACCTACCTCATCCCGGGCCTGCCGCTTTCCATGGCGGCCATGAACCTTATCTACGCCCTGGCGCTGGGCGGCTTTGCCGTCAAGCGCGCCCTGCGGAAGGCCTGACCCATGCGCCCCACCACCGGCCTGCCCCGTTTCCCCGGAGACCCCAGCCCCCGCGCCCTGCTGGCCCGCTTCCTGCGCGTGGACCATGCCGGCGAATACGGCGCCAAGCGCATCTACCAGGGGCAACTCGCGGTACTCGGGCGCGGCCCGCATGGCGAAACCCTGCGCCACATGCAGGCGCAGGAACAGGCGCATCTCGACCACTTCTCCAAAGCCATCGGAGACCGCCAGGTCCGCCCGACCGCGCTGCTGCCGCTCTGGCATGTTGCCGGCTTCGCGCTTGGCGCCGCCACGGCGCTGCTGGGTGCCAAGGCCGCCATGGCCTGCACCGTGGCGGTGGAGGAAACCATCGACGAACACTACCGCGAGCAACAGGCCCAGCTGGGCGAGGACGAAGCCCCGCTGCGCGAGCAGATCGAAGCCTTCCGCCTGGAGGAGCTTGAACACCGCGACATCGGGCTGGAGAATGGCGCCGAACAGGCCCCGGCCTACCGCCTGCTCAGCGCCGCCATCCGCGTTGGCTGCAAGCTTGCCATCAAGGCCAGCGAGAGGATTTGACCGCCATGACCCTGCCGCTTCCCCTCGCCACCCCGGCCGTGAAGGCCGAGATCCTCGACTGGCTGGACCGCTTTTCTGCTTGTGTGCGGGACGTGGATTACAAATCCGCCTACCCGTTCTGGCACGACGACATCGTGATCTTCGGCACTTACCAGGAGTTGGTGAAAAGCCGCCAGCGCTGGACCGACACGCAGTGGGACAATGTCTGGCCCCGCACGGCGGATTTCCGCTTCGACCTGCCGAACACCGAAGTGCTCGCCAGCGCTGATGGCAGCATGGCCGTGGCCGTTACCCCCTGGACCAGCCAGGGCTGGCACGCCGACGGTACCCCGTTCGACCGCCCCGGCCGCGCCACCATCATGCTGGCCCGCCAGCCCGATGGTCGCTGGGTGGGCGTGCATTCCCACATGTCGCTCGGCAAGGGTGTCCCGCAGGACAGCCACGGCAAGCGCCCGGTCAAGGCGCGCTAGCGCCATGCGGGCGCTGCCTTTGGCCCTGGTCCTACTGCTGGCCGCCTGCGCCCAGGCGCCGCAGCAACACCTGGCCAGCCAGGGCAATACCGAGTTGCTGGACCGCCTGCCCGCCGCACTCGGCACCTTCACCGCCGAAACCGGGGCGAGTCCCCAACTCAACAGCGCCACCCGCCGCTACCGGATGCGCGGCGCCCAGGGCATCGTCAACCTGGGCCGCCCGCCGGAAACACCCCCGGTGGCCGATGGCCCGGAAGCCGCCGGCGCCCGGCAATTGGTGGAGCATCTGACCCGCAGCCTGATGGCCCGGGTGCAGCCCGAACCGGGCTTCGGCCCCTGGCGCCGCGAAGCCGACCTCACCTTCCAGCGCCCCAGCCTGCCGGCCCTGCATTGCTCGGCCCTGCGCCGGCCCCGTGGGGAAGCCGCCCAGGTGCAGTATTTCTGCATCACCGGCCTGCATGGCCGCTACCTGACCGTAGGCATGTCGGTAAACCACACCGCCATGAGCGCCCTGTCGGCGCAGAACCTGGCCAGCACCTTCTCGCTGGAGGTAACGCGCCTGCTGGCCACCGGCGAGGGCCTGGCCGCACCGCAGCCAGTGCTCAGCGCGCCCGGCGCCGCCAAGCCGCCCGCCGCCCCGCCGCCTGAGGATGACGCTGTACCGGAAGGCTAGAGCAATATTCGTTCTGATGGAATCATCAGAACGGATTTCTTGCTCTAGTATCAAATAGTTATAGAGCACGAAATGCGCTCGTCAGGGCGCATAGTGCTCTAGAGCAATATTCGTTCTGATGGAATCATCAGAACGGAATTCTTGCCCTAGTTTCAAATAGTTATGGAGCACGAAATGCGCCCGATAGGGCGCATAGTGCTCTAGTTTTCCAACTCGCTGTCCCAGTACAGATAGTCCCGCCAGCTATGGTGCAGGTAGTTGGGCGGAAAGCTCCGGCCATTATCCTGCAACTCCCAACTGGTGGGCTGGCGCGGTTCCTGGCGCGGAATCATGCCGCATTCGCGCGGCATGGCGTTGCCCTTGCGCAGGTTGCACGGCCCGCAGGCGGTGCAGACATTGTCCCAGGTGGTGCGCCCACCCCGGCTGCGCGGAATCACGTGGTCGAAGGTCAGGTCATGCGTCGGGTAATGCCCGCCGCAATACTGGCACTCGAAATGGTCGCGCAGGAACACGTTGAACCGAGTAAAGGCCGGCCGCCGCGCCGAGGGGATATACTCCTTCAGCGCAATCACGCTCGGCAATCGCATGGTCAGCGTGGGGGAATGCACCGCCGCCTCGTACTCCGAGAGTACCGAGACACGATCAAGAAATACCGCCTTCACCGCGTCCTGCCAGGACCAAACGGATAGGGGAAAATAGGACAAGGGTCGGAAATCCGCGTTCAGCACAAGCGCGGGGAAACCCTGGCCAGTGAAGACTGCTCCGCCGTCTGGCAAGCGCCGCTCCTTTTAAGCGACGAGCCACCACCCACACCTAGGGGCCTGTAACACTCTAAAGGCCCCAAATGCTGTGGTGCCGCCGTGTTGTCGGGCGGAACCATGCCAGCCATGGCGGGGGGGTGCAACATCCCGCTGCCGGCTTTCACCGGGCCGTCATCAACCGGGGGCGGAAAACGCCTGCTCCAGCGCCTGCGCCCCGCCAATAAGCCCGGCTTCATCAATGCCATGGCCCAGCCCAGGGCTGTATATCGCCCGCACCGCCACCCCCTTGGCCCGCAGCGCCGCCTCGGCCTCGCGACTGCCGCTCACCGGCACCACCTCATCGGCCATGCCATGCACCAGCAAAACCGGCGGCGCGCCCGGCAGCGAATCCGGCAGCGGCATGGCCAGCCGGCCCGAGAAGGCCAGCAGCGCCGCCGGTGCCACCGCCCGCCGCAGCCCCACCGCCAGGGTCATCATCGCCCCCTGGCTGAACCCCATGATGGCAAGCGCCGAACCCGGCAGCCCCAGCCGCGCCAACTCGGCGTCCAAAAACCCATCCAGCGCCGGCATGGCGGCGGCCACCCCGGCCATGATCCGCGCCGGCGTGCGGTCCTGCACGCTGAACCACTGCTTGCCATAGGGCGCCAGGTCACAGGGAAACGGCGCATCCGGCGCCACGAAGGCGGCATCCGGCACCACCTCGCCCCAACTCGGCGCCAGGTCGATCAGGTCCATGCCATCGGCGCCCAGCCCGTGCAGCAGCACCACCAACTGCTTCGCCGCCCCGCCCGAGGCCGGGCCCCAACGCGGTCCATCCAACTGCTGCGCCATGGCTGCTTGCTCCGCTTTACCAAGTACCGCTAACCCGGCACCCACCATGCCCGCA
>CANFIE010000022.1 GCA_947446625.1 Acetobacteraceae bacterium
ACCATCAGCGCCTGGCGCTCACGCTCCTCGCGTTGGCGCTGCGCCTCAACCTTGCGCATTTCCTCCAGCACGCGCTGGCGGTTCGCCTGCTCCTGCTGGGTCAGCGGGCGGCCGGCCTGCGGCGCAGCGCTACGCTGCCCGCCACCACCACCGCCACCCTGGCGCGGCGGCCCGCCGGCCTGGCGCTGAGCCTGCGAAGGCCCTGCGGCAGGCGCGGGGCCCGCCGGGCGTTGCGGTGCCGTTGGCGCCGCCACGCGCTTCTTCACCACCTCAACCTGAACGGTCTTGCTGCGCCCATGGCTGAAGCTTTGGCGCACGCTACCTGCGTCCACCGTCTTGCCCAGCTCAAGACGCCCGCCGGCCGGCCGAAGGCTCAACCGGCTCTTGGCCCCGTCCTGGTCATTTTGGTCGCTCATCCGCTGATCCGAACCCGATCCGATATCCGTCATGCCCACCACGCCAAAACAGGCGTGTCCTAAACCCGAATTACACCCGCCGCATCCGGCGGCGTATCAGTCACCATGCCGTCCAGCCGCGCGGCTTCCACCGCGATACTGTCCGCCATTTTTCCGGGCGCCACCGCAACGTGTACCGCGCGGTCCCGCCCAAAAACCGCGCCCAGCGCGGCCGCCGGCAGTGGAGAAACCACCGCCACCTTCCTGCTTCCCAGCAACCTGGCGCGTTCCGCCGGGCTACCATCCGAAGCCTCCACCAACAGACCAACGCGGTCTGCCAGCAACAATTCACGCACCGCCTGCCAGCCGCTTACCGCCTGGCCGCCACGACGGGCGAAACCCACCAGATCCCGCACCCGGGACCTTAGTCCATCCTCGATCCGTTGGCGAAGGTCGGGGGGTGAATGCACCGGACCGCGTGCCGCCTTGCTGAAGGCACCACGGGTCAGGGCGCGTTCTAACACATCGGCCCTGGCGCTCAACCACATTCCCCGGCCCGGCAGCCGCCCGACCAAATCTGGCACCAATTCACGCCCCGGCCCCAGCACAAAGCGGAGCATCCGCTCCTTCTCATGCTGTTCCCGGGTAACCACGCAACGCCGCAGCGGGCCTTTTTCCGGCTCGTCGGCAATCTCGTCGCCTGGCTCGCCATCAGCCTCGGGCGGCAGGTCCTCAGGCAGCGTCGCCGTCTTCCGGCACCGCTTCCTCAGCAGCCTCCTCGCCTTCAAACCAATGTTGCCGGGCGGCCATGATCACAGCGTTGGCGGTTTCCTCGTCAATCGCCTCGGCGCCCAGAATCTCAATCAGCTCATCCGCCGCCAGGTCGGCCAGGTCGTCCAGGGTCTTCACCCCCTTCTCACCCAGCGCAACCAGCATGCCCGGGCTGAAGCCACCGGCCTCGGCCACTGCATCCTCCACGCCCATGGCTTGGCGCTTCTCATCCAGTTCCACATCGCGCTGGTCCAGGAAGCCCTGGGCGCGGCGCTTCAACTCCTGCGCCACCGCCTCGTCAAAGCCCTCAATCTCGGCCAGCTCTTCATCCTCAACGCCCAGCAGGTCCTCGATGCTGGTGAAGCCTTCGGTCACCAGCAGGCCGGCAATCACGTCGTCCACGTCCAGCGCTTCAACAAACAGACCGGTGCGCTTGCGGTACTCTTCCTGCCGGCGCTCCGATTCCTCGGCCTCGGTCAGGATATCCACATCATAACGCGTCAGCTGCGAAGCCAGTCGCACATTCTGGCCGCGGCGCCCGATGGCGAGTGACAATTGGTCATCCGGCACCACAACTTCAACCCGCCGGGTCTCATCATCCATCACCACCTTGGTGACTTCCGCCGGCGCCAGCGCATTGACGATGAAGGTGGCGTTATCGCCGCTCCAGGGGATGATGTCGATCTTCTCGCCCTGAAGTTCGGCCACCACCGCCTGCACGCGGCTGCCGCGCATGCCAACGCAGGCACCCACGGGGTCGATGCTGCTGTCGCGGCTGATCACCGCCATCTTGGCGCGGCTGCCGGGGTCACGCGCCACGGCCTTGATCTCGATGATGCCGTCGTAGATCTCCGGCACTTCCTGCGCGAACAGTTTTGCGAGGAAGCCCGGATGCGTCCGGCTGAGGAAGATCTGCGGCCCGCGCGGTTCCTCGCGCACGTCGTAGATATACGCCCGCACCCGGTCGCCGTTGCGGAAGGCTTCACGCGGAATCGTCTCGTCGCGGCGCAGCAGTGCCTCGGCCCGGCCCAGGTCAACCATCAGGTTGCCGTACTCGGTGCGCTTCACCACGCCGTTGATGATCTCGCCCACGCGGTCCTTGTACTCGGCGAACTGCTTGCCGCGCTCCACCTCGCGCACGCGCTGCACAATCACCTGCTTGGCGGTCTGCGCGGCAATGCGGCCAAAGTCGATCGGCGGCAGCGGATCAATGATGAACTCGCCAACCTTGATGCCGGGCTTGATCTTCAGCGCGATGCGATGCGGGATCTGCGTCGCCTCGTTCTCCACCGGCTCGGCCTCAACCACCTCGGTCCAGCGCGAAAGCCGCACTTCGCCGTTCTTGCGGTCGATGATCGCGCGAATGTCCTTCTCGTGCCCGTACTTGGCGCGGCCGGCCTTCTGAATGGCCTGCTCCATCGCCTCCAGCACCTCGTCGCGCTCAATCATCTTCTCGCGCGCAACGGCGTCGGCAACCTGCAACAGCTCAGGTCGGGCGATGGTGATCTCAACGGCCATGGGCTCAGTTCCTCTTGGCGGAAGTCGGTTCATCGGCCGCTGCGGCCGGAGCATTCTCGTCGTCCTCGCCCGCATCCTCGGCGGGCAGGCCATTCATGGCGGCGGTCGCGGCAATCAGCGCGTCGGTCAGCACCAGCTTGGCGCGGCGCATATTGC
The DNA here is from genome assembly GCA_947446625.1 of Acetobacteraceae bacterium. Lineage (GTDB taxonomy): Bacteria > Pseudomonadota > Alphaproteobacteria > Acetobacterales > Acetobacteraceae > CAIMOR01. The sequence continues at coordinate 2,841 of CANFIE010000022.1, forward strand.
CGCGCTGGAACACCATTTCGCCGCCTTCATCCAGCTTCATCCGCACCGTCTCGGCATCGGCGCCCAGCACCATGCCCCGAAAGCGCTTGCGGCCATCCTGCGGCACCATCAGCTCCAGCGTCGCCGTATGGCCGGCGTAGCGGTTCCAATCCTTGGTGCGGGTCAGCGGCCGGTCAATCCCCGGGGAGGAAACCTCCAGCATCCATTCGCTCTTGATCGGGTCCGCCACATCCAGCACCGCGCTGACCGCGTGGCTGATGTTCTCGCAGTCGCTCACGGTGAAAACCCGGCCATCGGCTCGGTCCGCCATGATCTGCACGGTCGGGCGTTCCTTGCCGTTGACCTGCACGCGCACCAACTCATAGCCCATATGCTCAATGGTCGGGGCGATGGCGTCGGCGATGCGCGCCTCCAGGCCTTCGTGGAACGGACGTTCTATGGTCATAAAAACAAAAAAGGCGGCCCGCTAAGGCCACCCCCCGAGGGACGGATGGTGATGTAACAAACAGGAATATAGGCGTTTAGCCGCCCCGCCACAAGGGATTTAGCATGGCCCAGGACCAGCATGCTATTCTGCCACCACGGTCTTCCTGGCCAGGAGCGACGCGATGACCAAGCGCAAGCCCTTTCTGCTGTTGCCGCGCCGGCTACTGGTGCCGGCCCTGCTTGCCTTTGCCACACCGGCGCGGGCGCAGGCCAAGGTGTATCAATTCGACGAAAAGCTCGGCCAGCTCACCTTCACTGCCCGGCATTTCGGCCTCATGCGCTCCTCCGGCAGCTTCGGCCGCTTCAACGCCCGGGTGTTGCTCGACCCTACCGACCCTTCCCGCGCCGAGGTCACCGTCGCCGTCGCCACCGGCTCCATCGACCTGGCCTGGCCAGGCGGGGTGGAGATGCTGCGCTCCCCGGCCTATTTCGCCTCCGAGGAATTCCCCATGGCGCATTTCACCGGCGTGGCGGTGGGCGTCGCGACGCGTGAGCGCTTCACCATTGCCGGCAACCTGACCATGCGCGGCATCACCAAGCCGCTGACCATGGAAGCCCGGCTGCTGCGCCGCGTCCGCGACCCCGCCCAGGGCGGCGAAGTCGCCGAGTTCAGCGCCTCCGGCGAAGTAGACCGCACCGATTTCGGCATGGTGGAGGACCGCACCACCATCTCGGACCGCATTGTGCTGGCGGTGCAGGTACGGCTGCTGGTGGGGCCATGAGCTGGCGGCCAGCCCAGCGGCGGCTGCACTGGTGGGTGGCGGCGCTATTGCTGCTGACCCTGGCGCTGGGTTTCCTGATGGTGGCGCTGCCTTTCCGCCCGCTGGCACCGAAATTCCTGGCCTACCAGGCGCATAAATCCTTCGGCCTGGTGGTGCTGCTGCTGGTGGCCTGGCGGCTGGCGCTGCGCCTGCGCCACCCCCGCCCGGCCGAGGACCTCACCATTCCCGCATGGCAACACCACGCCGCCCGGCTGGTGCAGGCGGTGCTGTACGGGCTGCTGCTGCTGGTGCCGGTGCTGGGCTATCTCAGCGCCGCCAGTGCCCCGGCCCAGGTGGAAACCGCGCTGTTCATGCTCATCCCGGTGCCGCACATCCTGGGGCCGGATGCGGCGCGCTTTGCCGTGCTGGCCTGGCTGCACTGGGCCCTGGCCCTGCTGCTGCTGGCCCTGGGCCTCGGCCACGCGCTGATGGCCCTGCGCCACCACGCCCAGGGCAGCGGCGTGCTGCGCCGAATGTGGCGGGGCTAGAGCGTGATGGGCTGGGGCGGAACCGCCGCAAGCCGTGAATCAGTCGCTCAAAAGCTATTTCCGCACGGCTTCCCAGTACAGCGGCTGCCGGCCCTCGCGCAGCGCCTTCTGCTCATAGCGCGTCGGCGGCCAGCCCGCCGGCCGCACCGTCGCCGGCTCGGGAAGGCGGAACAGCGTGGTCTGGGCGAAGCTCTCCCGCACCCAGGCCTGGTAAGTCGGGTCGTCGCTGGCAATGCGCCACAGCGCGCCCGGCTTCAGCACCCGCGCCACCAGCCCGAACATGGTGGGCTGCACGAAGCGCCGCTTGCTGTGCCGCGCCTTGGGCCAGGGGTCGGGGAACATCAGGAACAGCCGGTCCAGGCAGGCATCCGGCATCAAATGCAGCAATTGCCGCGCATCCTGCGACCATAGCCGCAGCGTCGGCGGCAAGGGCGCGGTGGCTTCCTCACCCTCCGGCGCCAGCCGGGTGAGTAGCGAGCAGAGCCCGTTCTCGAACACTTCCGAGGCGATGTAACCCACGTCCGGACGCGCGACATGCTGAGCCAACGCGTGCTCACCGCCACCGAAGCCGACTTCCAGCCATACCTCAACAACCGGCACGCCAAAGGCCGCCGCCGGGGTAGCGGCCTGCTCGAGGCTGAGGCGCAGGCGGGGTAGCGTGGCGTCCATCAGCAGTTGCTGGCGCGGCCGCAGCGGGTGCCCTCGGCGGCGACCGTAGAGCCGGTTAGGGACGCCTTCAGCTATGGGCGGGCGGGGATGGGTCATGGGGCCCTCCGGAATTGCGAAGGGGCGGCGCCGCGTAGCACCGCCCCTTCGCAATATGATTGCGCATCATCCGCCGAGGCGGAACAAGTGCAAGCATCTTGTGAACGTTTTGCTGCGAAGCTGCAGCCGAAATTGAGCTTGGCAGAACCAAGCCCAGCTTCGCTCCCGCAGCGTTGCCAGCGGGCTGTGCAGCGCTTGCGGGCCATTGTCAACGCCTATCCAGCTTCAGCCCCCTGCCCCGGGACAAGCCAGACAAACTGGATGATCAGGGCCGCCAAATCTTCGTCACCTTTACGGCGACCGAGCAGATTGCAGAGGCCCAACCGACATACTCGAACTCGACGCCATGCGAGGCGACGAATTCGGTCCAGGCCTTGTGTTCGTGCTGTTCCCAACCCGGATAATTGAAATATTCGTCAAAGACGATGACCGTACCCGGCACAATGCGGTCTGCCAGCAGCGTCAAAACCGTTTTGGCTGACGAGTAAAGATCGCTATCGATATGAATAAACCGCGCGGGCCCGGCATGCTGCTGCAAGAAGCCTGGCAGTATTTCGTTGAACCAGCCGACATGAAGCGTCACCGTATCGGGAACCGGCGGCAGTTTGCCTTGTCGTCCAAACCGGCCGGCCTTCTGGAAATGCGTCCAGTCCTCGGGTAGCCCCTCGAAGCTGTCGAAGCCGTGGAACGGGGGCATTTGGTCACCGACCTTCATCGCCTCGCTCAGGATGCGGATGGTCGTCCCGCTGTTGACGCCGAACTCCAAGTTGAGGCCTTCGATCGAGCAACACTTCGCAGCGTGCTTCAATAGTCCTCCGGTACTGCGCAGGTTCGGGGCCATGCGAAAATGCTCAAGGAAAAACTGGGCGGAACTCACGGCAGCCAGGAGGTAAGCGATTCGCTCGACATCGAAATGGCGTGACTTTGGCGAGCCCGGGCCAAACAGCGCCTTGTAAACTTCCTCAGCCGGATCGAACGGTGACTTTGCGTCCACGGCTGCTGGCGTGGGCAGCTTCGGACCATCGGGTTTCGTATCACTCATGTTCCGCTCCTCGGGCAACCCCAGCCTGAGTGTATTTTCTCAACCAATTCAAGTGAAAATATTTGAACACGTTACAGGCAGGCTTTCAAAACAGTCTATTGGACGACTTAAATTGTTCGTGGCACCTTTCCGCGGCCAGCCGAAAGCCTGAGTTGATTGCAGTGGAGACCGTCACTTCACGTCGAATCTGAACACCCATTCTCGGCAGACAGTTCCATTTCAAAAATGACAGTATTTCAAATCGTAACATTTTCTGGTCAATAGCAATGGACACTACGCCGCGATGCCGCCGAGAACCCGCCCGAACACGGCGCGATGCACCATGACTTCGGCAGCGCGCGAGTTGATTGGCCGGCCCTGCTGAGTTCCGGCCTCTGCTTCAGCGTGCGCTGGGCAGCATGAACAACAGCCACTACTTGACTTTTTCGAGCAGCGGCGGGGCAGGATTGACAATTGACAAAGCTGTCGGCCAGCCTTTGCGGCCACAGCTCTCAAAACCCTGATCGGTTCAACCCATGGCCGACGTCCGTCAGCCATGGGGCAGCATGCGCTAGATTTCCGCGCCAACTCCGGTTCGCGCGCACGCTGTCGTTCTTTCGCCCGTGCCGAGGCGCCGATTGGCGCTCGCAACCAGCGTGGCGCTAGAGCATGATCCGTTCTGATGGAATCATCAGAACGGATTTCTTGCTCTAGTATCAAATAGTTATAGAGCACGAAATGCGCCCGTCAGGGCGCATAGTGCTCTAAGACTGCGCCGCCCTCCCCCCAGCCACGGCCGTGCAAATGCATGCGCGTGGCTTCCAAGGAGAAAAACCGCGACCGGCCGCCGCTGTTAGCGGCCGAAGGCGCGCTTCAGCTCATCCACCAGGTCGGTCTTTTCCCAGGTGAAGGTGCCCTTGCTGGCATCCGGCACGCGGCCGAAATGGCCATAGGCGCTGGTCACGGCATAGATCGGGCGGTTCATGTGCAGGTGCTCACGAATGCCGCGCGGGCTGAGATTGATCAGCCCGTCGATCACCTTGGCCAGCTTCACCTCGTCCACGTCATGGCCGGTGCCATGCAGGTCGAAATACACGCTCAGCGGCTTCGCCACGCCAATGGCATAGCTCACCTGCATGGTGCACTTCTCGGCCAAGCCGGCGGCCACCACGTTCTTGGCCACGTAGCGCGCGGCATAGGCGGCGCTGCGGTCCACCTTGGTGGGGTCCTTGCCGCTGAACGCGCCGCCGCCATGCGGGGCCGCGCCGCCGTAGGTGTCCACAATGATCTTGCGCCCGGTCAGGCCGCAATCGCCATCCGGCCCACCAATGATGAAGGTGCCGGTCGGGTTCACGTAGAACTCCTCATCCGGCACGGTCCAGCCATTCGGCAGCACTTCGGCCAGAATCGGGCGCAGCAGCGCCTTGATCTGCCCCTGGTCCAGATGCGCTTCATGCTGGGTGGAGATCACCACGCTGGTGGCGCCAACCGGCTTGCCATCCACGTAGCGCAGCGTCACCTGGCTCTTGGCGTCCGGCAGCAGGCCGGCCACGCGCTTGTCGCCAATGCTGCGCAGTTCCTTGATCCGGCGCAGCAGGCCGTGCGCGTAGTACAGCGGCGCCGGCATCAGGTCGGCGGTCTCGCTGGTAGCGTAGCCGAACATGATGCCCTGGTCGCCGGCGCCTTCATCCTTGTTGCCGGCCGCGTCCACGCCCTGGGCAATGTGGGCCGACTGGGCGTGCAGGTGGCATTCAATGTGCGCATTGGCCCAGTGGAAGCCGTCCTGCTCGTAGCCGATCTCCTTGATCGCCATGCGGGCATTGTGGATCAACAGCTCGGGCGTGATCTCGCCGGGGCCACGCACTTCGCCGGCCAGCACCACGCGATTGGTGGTGCACAGCGTCTCGCAGGCTACGCGGGAATAGGGGTCCGCCGCCAGGAAGGTGTCCAGCACCGTATCGGAGATGCGGTCCGCCACCTTGTCGGGGTGGCCTTCCGAGACCGATTCAGACGTGAACAGGTATTCGCCGGTATCGCGCATGGCGTTTGAGTTCCTCTTGTCGCGGAGAGGGGCGGGCGCCCCGGGGCGGCATCAGCGGGGGTGTTTGGCAAGCCGGGGCCGGGGGGTCAAGCGTCGGATGCCATCAGCGTTGGTTTTGCCCCCGGCATGGGGCTTCAGGCGTGGATGAACATATGCTTCTGCCACACCTTCTGCGCGGCCATGCGGTCGAACTCCGCGGTCACGCGGAACACACCCAGCGTCCCGGCGGTCTCCACGGCCTGCACGAAGGGCAGCACCACATGGTAATGTTCCCGGTTGGTGAAGTCATGGAACATGATGGTGGAGCCGGGCTTGGCACGCAGCACGGTCTGCATGAAGCAGGCTACGCGGAAGCGGCCATCCACCAGGAAGGTGTCGAAGCTGTTGGCATCCTCGGTGGCCCAAACATGACTGTGGTAGTCCGGCCAGCGGAACTGCGAGGCCTTGTCAGTCGGCACGCCCCAGGCGCCCGTGGGCCCGATATCCACGAAGATGGTGCGCGGCTGTAACCCACCCGCCGTGCGGCACCATTCGGCCACATCGTTCAGCCATTCGGCCGAGGAATCCAGCGTCACAATCCGCTCGGCCACCCGGCTGGCGGCGTAGCAGGTGCTGCCGCCCGAGCCGAATTCCAGGTAATTGCGGGCGGTTGAGATGACCCGGCTATACAGTTCAAGCTCAGGCTTGGTCATCCGTGGCTGCATGCCGCTCTACTCCTGCAATGCCCTGGTGGGCCAACCAGCATAGGCTGCCCGCTTGCCGCCGTCCCGTGGCATCTGGCGCCTGGTTGCTACCCCATGCCAAGCACATGCTTCATATCATACAGCCCCGGCGCGCGGCCCTGCAGCCACAGCGCCGCCCGCACCGCCCCGGTGGCATAAACCCGGCGGTCAAAGCTGCGATGCGTCAGGCTGATCTGTTCGCTGCCGGCGGCAAACACCAGTGTATGCTCACCCACCACCTGGCCGCCACGCAGCGCGGCGAAGCCAATGGCGCCGGTTTTGCGGGCTCCGGTATGGCCGTCGCGCCCACTCTCAATCCCGGCCTCCTCCAACGTGGTGCCCCGGCCCCGCGCTACCGCCCGGCCCAGCGCCACGGCGGTGCCGCTTGGCGCATCCACCTTCTGCCTGTGGTGCATTTCCACAATCTCGGCGTCGTAGCTCTCGGCCGGCAGGGCGGCGGCCATGCGCTCCGCCACCGCCAGAAACAGGTTCACGCCCGGGGCGAAATTCGCCGCATACACAATGGGCACATGCCGCGCCGCGGCGGCCACCGCCGCCTCCTGCGCCGCATTCAGGCCCGAAGACCCCAGCACCAGCGGCCGGCCCGTGCTGGCGGCGGCGGCGGCATGCGCCTCGGCGGTGCTGGCATGGGTAAAGTCGATCACCACCTGGCTGGCGGCGAACAGCTGGGCCACATCCTCGCCCCGACGCGTCCCGCCGGCCAGGGTGGCGCCGGCGGCGGCCACTTCCTCGGCCAGCAACTGGCCCATGCGGCCGGCAATGCCGGCTATGCCTATCCGTATGGTCATGCGATGCGTCTCCCCGAGCCTGCATGCTTCAAGCCGAAGCATCCATGCTCTGGTATATTGGTTTGAGAGACTGATTCACGGCATACGGCGTTGCCGCCTCAGCCGATCAGGCTCCATGGCAACTTCCGCCGCACGCCTTACAGGGTCAAGCGCATGGCCAAACTGCCCTTCACCGTCATTGGCGGTTTTCTCGGCGCCGGCAAAACCACCCTGCTGCACCGCCTGTTGGCCGAGGGCGCCGCCCGCTACGCCGTGCTGGTGAATGACTTCGGCAGCCTCAACATTGATGCCACCCTCATCGCCGGCCAGGCGGGCCGCACCGTGCAGCTCACCAATGGCTGCGCCTGTTGCAGCATGGGCAGCGGCCTGCTGGACGGCCTGGCCGAGCTGCTGGAAAGCGGCCAGGAATTCGACGCCGTGGTGGTGGAAGCCAGCGGCGTGGCCGACCCCTGGCGCATTGCCGAAGTTGCCCTGGTGGACCCCGCCCTGACGCTGGAAGCGGTAATCGTGCTGGCCGACGCCGCCCGCCTGCCCGCCCAACTGGCCGACCGCTATGTGGGCGAAACCCTGCGCCGCCAGTTGCTCGCCGCCGACCTGCTGCTGCTGAACAAGCGAGACCTGGCCACCCCGGAAGCCCTGGCCGAAGCCGAGGCCGCCGCCCGGGACGCCCGCCCCGGCCTGCGCCTGCTGGCCACCGAGCACGCCGCCCTGCCCGCCGAATTGCTCGGCCTGCCGCAGCCACCGCGCCCGCGCTTCCGCGCCACGGCGGAACCCGCGCATGAAGTGACGTTCCGCCGCTACCAGTACCAGCGCGAAGGCGGCTTCAACCCCGCTGCCCTGGCCACGGCGCTGGCAGCCATGCCCCCGGCGCTGCTGCGGCTGAAGGGGTTTTGCACCCTGCCCAACGGCCCGGCGCTGCTGCAAATGGTCGGCCCGCGCTGGGCGCTGACCCCGGCGCCCGATGCCGCCCCGGGCATCACCCTGGTTGGCATCGGAACGCCGGAACTACCCCCGGCCGAGGTGCTGGACGCACTGCTGGACTCAGCCTTGCTGGCCTAACGCCCGCCCAACCCGTCGAAAAAATCCTTCACCTTGGCGAAGAACCCCTCATGCTCGGGGCTGGATTTGCCCCCCTTGCTGGCCTCGCCCTCGAATTGCTCCAGCAATTCGCGCTGCTTGGCCGAAAGGTTCTGCGGCGTCTCCACCGAAACCTGCACATACATGTCGCCCCGCGCCGCGCTGCGCAGCATGGCAAATCCCTTGCCACGCAGGCGGAACTGGTCGCCCGTCTGGGTGCCGGCGGGAATGGTCACGCGCTGTTTGGCACCGTCGATGCTCGGCACATCCACCGCCGCGCCCAGCGCCGCCTGCGTCATCCGCAGCGGTACGCGCACGTAAATATTGGCGCCATCACGCTGAAACAGCGGGTGCTGCTTCACGCTCACATCCACGTACAGGTCGCCGCTCGGTGCCCCGCGCAGCCCGGCCTCGCCCTCGCCGGTCAGCCGAATGCGGGTACCATCCTCCACCCCGGCGGGCACCTGCACGTTCAGGGTGCGCTCGCGCTGCACCCGGCCGCCGCCTTGGCAAACCTTGCACGGGTTCTTGATGGTCCGGCCCGAGCCATTGCAGGTCGGGCAGGTCCGCTCGATCAGGAAGAAGCCCTGCTGCGCCCGCACCTTGCCCTGGCCCTGGCAGGTGCCACAGGTCTGCGCATTGGCGTTGCCGCCCTCGGCGCCGCTGCCGGTACAGGCCTCGCAGGCCACGCTCGTCGCCACCCGAATGGTCTTGCGGGTGCCGGCGAAGGCATCCTCCAGCGTAATCTCAATGGCGGTCCGCAGGTCATTCCCGCGCCCGCTCGCCCGGCCACCGCCGCCGCCGCGCTGGCCGCCGCGCCCGCCGCCAAACATGGCGTCGAAGATATCCTCAAAGCCGCCAGCCCCGCCGCCGCCAAAGCCGCCCTGGCTGAACCCGCCCGGCCCGCCGCCCTGCTCAAACGCCGCATGGCCGTAGCGGTCATAGGCGGCGCGCTTTTCGGGGTCCTTCAGCACGTCATAGGCCTCGTTCAATTCCTTGAACGCGGCCTCGGCCTTGGCATCGCCCGGGTTGCGGTCCGGGTGCAGCTTCATCGCCTGGCTGCGATAAGCCTTCTTCATTTCCTCGTCGCTGGCGTCACGCGCCGTACCGAGGATCTGGTAGAAATCCCTTTTGGCCATGGTCGGGCCTATCCCCCAGCGGGAGTTACACGCATCAGCAGCCTGACATCAGAGCGCCCGGCCCCAAAGGTTAAACCTTAAGGACCGGGCGCCCAATGCGTCAGCTACGCGGCAGTTGCAGCCCGATCAGGAAGGCTTCTTCTTGGTCGGGTTCACTTCCTCGAACTCGGCATCCACCACCTTGTCGCCCTTGCCAGGCTCACCGCCAGCGGCGTTGGTCTGCGGGTTGGCCGTGTCGGCGGCCTGGGTGGCCTTGTACACCGCCTCGCCCAGCTTCATCGAAGCCTGGCCCAGCTTTTCCGTCGCCGCGGCAATCGCCTCGGCCTCGGTGCCTTCCAGCGCGGTGCGGGCTTCGGCAATGGCGGCCTCGGCCTCGGCCTTCTCGGCCGCGCCCACCTTGTCGCCGTTTTCCTTCAGCGTCTTCTCGGTGCCATGGATCAGGCTGTCCAGGCCGTTGCGGGCCTCCACCTGCTCGCGGCGCTTCTTGTCGGCATCGGCATTCGCCTCGGCCTCCTTCACCATCCGCTCGATATCAGCATCGCTCAACCCAGACTTTGCCTGGATCTTGATCTGCTGTTCCTTGCCGGTGGCCTTGTCCTTCGCCTGCACGGAAACAATGCCGTTGGCGTCGATATCAAACGTCACTTCAATCTGCGGCACGCCACGCGGCGCACCCGGAATGCCGGTCAGGTCGAAGTTGCCCAGCAGCTTGTTGTCGGCCGCCATCTCGCGCTCACCCTGGAAGCACTTGATGGTTACCGCCGTCTGGTTGTCATCGGCGGTGCTGAAGGTCTGGCTCTTCTTGGTCGGGATGGTGGTGTTGCGGTCGATCAACCGCGTGAACACCCCGCCCAGCGTTTCGATGCCGAGCGACAGCGGCGTCACGTCCAGCAGCAGCACGTCCTTGACGTCGCCCTTCAGCACGCCACCCTGAATCGCGGCGCCAATGGCCACCACTTCATCCGGGTTCACGTTGCGGGCCGGCTCACGCCCAAAGAACTGCTTCACAATCTCAATGACCTTGGGCATGCGGGTCATGCCGCCCACCAGGATCACTTCGTTGATCTCGCCGGCCGTCAGCCCGGCATCGCGCAGCGCGTTGCGGCAGGGGTCCAGCGTCTTGCTGATCAGGTCATCCACCAGCGCCTCAAGCTTGGCGCGGCTCAGCTTCATCACCAGGTGCTTCGGCCCGCTGGCATCGGCGGTGATGAAGGGCAGGTTGATCTCGGTCTCCTTGCTGGAGGACAGCTCGATCTTCGCCTTCTCGGCGGCTTCCTTCAGGCGCTGCAGCGCCAGCTTGTCGCCACGCAGGTCAATGCCCTGCTCCTTCTTGAACTCGTCGGCCAGGTAATCAATCACCCGGGCGTCGAAGTCCTCGCCACCCAGGAAGGTGTCGCCGTTGGTGGACTTCACCTCGAACACGCCGTCGCCGATCTCCAGGATCGAAACGTCAAACGTGCCGCCGCCAAGGTCGTACACCGCGATGATGCCGCCCTTCTTCTGGTCCATGCCATAGGCCAGGGCCGCCGCGGTCGGCTCATTGATGATGCGCAGCACTTCCAGCCCGGCAATCGCGCCGGCTTCCTTGGTGGCCTGGCGCTGGGCGTCGTTGAAGTAGGCCGGCACGGTAATAACGGCCTGGGAAACCTTCTCGCCAAGGTAAGCCTCGGCGGTTTCCTTCATCTTGGTCAGGATGTTCGCGCTGATCTGCTGCGGGGCATATTTCTGCCCATCCACATCCACCCAGGCGTCGCCATTGTCGGCGCGGGTGATCTTGTAGGGAACCAGGGCGATGTCCTTGTTCACCACCGGATCGTCAAAGCGGCGGCCAATCAGGCGCTTCACCGCGTACAGCGTGTTGGTCGGGTTGGTCACGGCCTGGCGCTTGGCGCTCTGGCCAACCAGCCGCTCGCCATTCTTGGCGAAGGCAACCATCGAGGGGGTGGTGCGGGCGCCTTCGGCGTTCTCAATAACCCGCGTTTCCTTGCCTTCCATGATGGCAACGCAGGAATTGGTGGTGCCGAGGTCGATGCCGATAACCTTGCTCATCTGGTACTGCTCCTTGCTGGCGGCGAGGGGCGGCCCGTAGTTGGCGCCGGCCCTGGCCCCGATGTTGATTCGGAGGCGTCATGCCGCCTGCCGCTGATGACCGGCAAGCAACATATCCGCGATGTATTCAGCCCCGCGCCCCAGGACAAGCCCCCCAGGCGCGGATTTTATTCTTAACCGGGCATTTCCAAGCCCGGCCAGCGCCTGACCGGCCAAGGCGATAACGCCCCAGGCCGCGCAGCAGTCGCGCCGGCTGGAGCAATATCCATTCTGATGGAATCATTAGAATGGATTTCTTGCTCTAGTTTCAAATAGTTATGGAGCACGAAATGCGCCCAACAGGGCGCATAGTGCTCTATTTCAGCCCTTGGCGGCAACCACCACCATGGCCGGCTTCAGCAGGCGGCCATTCAGCGTCCAGCACGGGGTCCAAGCCTGGATGATGGTACCCGGCTCCACCCCCGGCGGCGCCGGCTGCTCGGCCATCGCCTGGTGGAACTCGGCGTCGAACACCTCGCCCTGGGCCGGCTTCTGGGCAATGCCGTTGCGTTCCAGAATCCCCAGGAAGCTGCGTTCCACCCCTTCGAAGCCCTCGCGCAGCTTGGTCAGCAGCGCGGTCTCGTCGGCGGTCTTGGCGGGCAGTGCATCCAACCCGCGGCGCAGGTTCTCGGCGGCTTCCACCACGTCCTTGGCGAATTTCTGAATGGCGTAGTTCCGCGCATCCGCCGCGTCCTTGCTGCCACGGGCGCGGGTGTTCTGCACCTCGGCCTCGGCGCGCAGCCAACGGTCGCGCATGTCGTCGCGCTCGGCGGTCAGCCGCTCAATCGCCTGCTCCGGGGTCTCCGGCACGGCTTCGGCGGGGTTCTGGGTGTCCGGCTGGGCCGGCTGGTTCTCTGCGGGGTCGCTCATGATGGGTGTGTGCGGTCCGACTATGGGCTGATGCCCGGTCCTCCGGGCTGGCGCTCAGGTAGTCCCTGGCGTGCCGCGCTGCAACCCGGGGAGGATACCCATTATTGTCCTAATCCGGCCTTATCCCAGCCTCGCGCACCAGCCGCCCCCACTTGGCCAGTTCGGCGGTAAAGAAGCTCGCCGTCTCCTCCGGGGTGTTAGGCCGCATCTGCAGGCTCACCCCGGCCAGCCGCTCCTGCACCCGGGCATCGGCCAGCGCCTGGTTCAGCCCGGCATTCAGCCGCAGCACCAGCGCATCGGGCACGCCGGCCGGGGCAAACACCGCATTCCACTCCAGCGCCTCAAAGCCCGGCAGGGTCTCCGCCACCGCCGGCACCCCGGGCAGCGCCGCCAGCGGCCCTTGGGCAGTATGCGCCACCACCCGCACCAGGCCAGACCGCACCTGGGCATTGGCGGTGGCGGCGTTGGAAAAGCCAAATTTCACATTGCCGGCAATCACGTCGGTAATGCTGGCCGCACCGCCCTTGTAGGGCACGTGGTTCAGCTTCACCCCGGCCATGCGGGCAAACATTTCAATGGCCAAATGCTGAATCCCGCCATTGCCGCCGCTGGCCCAATTCACCCCCTCCGGCGTCGCCCGCGCCAGGGCAATCACCTCGGCCACGCTGCGCTGCGGCACGGCCAGGTTGGCCAGCAGCAGGTTGGGCAGCGTGCCGGCCAGAAACACCGGCCGAAACGCCCGCAGCGTGTCAAACGGCAGTCGCCCCTCGAACAGCGCCGGATTCACCGAAAGCGCCGTGGCGTCATGCAAAAACGTATAGCCATCGGCCGGGGCCTGGGCCACCAGCCCGGCACCGATGATCCCGGCCCCGCCGCCGCGATTCTCAATCACGCAATTCTGCCCGAGGATTTCCGCCAACCGGCCCCAGAGCGTCCGCGCAATCACATCCGCCCCGCCCCCGGGGGCATAGGGCACCACCACGCGCAGCGGCTTGTTCGGCCATTCCGGCTGCGCCAGGGCAGGCGCCGCCAATCTGGGCGCGGCCAGGGCGGCGAGCAACAGGGTCCGGCGTTGCGGCATGGGGGCGTCCCTCATTTTGGGCGATGCTCGGCCCGGCACGCAGCCCCTGGCAAGCCCAAACGCCCCAGGGCATGCTGCCGCCATGCGCATCACCCTCACCCTGCTCGCTCTCCTCACCCTGGCCCTGCCCGCCGCCGCCCAGGAATTCCGCTGCCCGCCCGCCGGCCAGGTGGTGGAACTCTCCGACGGCCGCATTCTGCGCCAGGATGGCGCCGACCCCGCCGACCCGCTGGTCTGCCTGCGCCGCAGCCAACGCCGAGACGCCGCGCCCGAGGCCGAGCGCCTCTTCCTCAACGCCCTGGAGGAGGGAGGCCCCGCCACCCGCGCCGCCCGCCGCGCCGCCATTGCCAGCCTGCTGCCGTTCCGCCCGGGCGCCGAGGCGCGCTACACCGCCATCCACGCCGATGGCTCGACGCAGAACGTGGTGTTCCGCGTGCACGAGATTGCGCAAAAAACCCTGCCCGCCGGCAGTTTCACCGTGGTCAGCCTGCTGCAGGAAGCCAGCCTCCCGGCCGGCAAAGTCGTCGCCATGCATGGGCTGGATGCCGCAACCGGCACCTACCTCTCGCTGTGGGGCGAATTCCAAATGGGCGGCATGCACACCCGCGCCATTCCCGCCGAGGCCAGCCGCATTACCCCAGCAGCCGGCCAATAACCCGCGCGGTGTAGTCCACCACCGGAATCACCCGGCCATAATTGATCCGCGTCGGCCCAATCACCCCAATGGCGCCGACAATCTTTTCCTGCCCGTTGCGGAACGGCGCCACCACCATGGAAAGCCCAGCGGCGGAAAACAGCCCGCTCTCGGCGCCTATGAAGATCTGCACGCCCTCGCCGCGCTGCGCCAGGTCCAGCAGCCGCAGAACGGTTTCCTGCGCCTCCAGCCGCTCGAACAGCGCCTGGATTTCCTGCACCCGGGTCATGTGGTCCAGGTTTTCCAGCAGCCTGGCCTGGCCGCGCACAATCAGGCTGCCACCGCCGGCGCCGCCGGCCCCGGTCCAGGTTGCCATGCCGGCTTCCACCACCTGGGTGGTCAGCGCATCCAGCGCGGTGCGATTGGCCAGAATCTCGCCCGCCACGGCGCCGCGAGTCTCGTCCAGGGTGCGGCCGGTCAGCCGCGCATTCAGGTAGTTGCCGGCCTGTTGCAGCGCGCTGGGCGGCAGGCCGGTCGGCACCTCAATAACCCGGTTCTCCACCTGGCCATCGGCCGCCACCAGCACCACCAGCGCCTTGCCCGGCCCCAGCGGCACGAATTCAATATGCCGCACCGGCGCCTCGCCCTTCGGCGCCACCACCAGCCCGGCCGCCCCGGCCAGGCCGCTCAGCATCTGCCCGGCCTCGCCCAGCGTTTCCTGCAGGCTCCGGCCCGAAGCCGCGCAGCGCGCCGAAATCGATTCGCGCTCCGCCTCGCCCAGGTCGCCGAATTCCAGCAGCCCATCCACAAACAGCCGCAGGCCGCGGTCGGTCGGCAGCCGCCCGGCGGAGGTATGCGGCGCATACAGCAGCCCGGCCTCCTCCAAATCCGCCATCACATTGCGAATCGAAGCCGGGGAAAGCCCCAGCGGCAGCCGGCGAGAGAGCGAGCGCGAGCCCACCGGTTCTCCGGTGTGGATGTACAGCTCCACCAGCTCGCGCAGAATCGTCGCGCTGCGGTTGTCCAGGCTGGCCATGGAAAAGCCGGCGCTGGCGGCGGTCAGTTTGGGCGGCTGCTGCATCGGTTGCGTCGGGCCCCCTGTTAAAGTTCAGGGAAGGCTAGGGCCTATTGTCGGGCTGGGGAAGCGCCGAGTGCGCCTCAGCGCTGCCGTACCGATTCCACCCCGCCCGGCAGGGCCAGGCCCTGGCGGCGCAGGCATTCGCGAAACACCCGGTTTTCCTCCCGGGCGCGAATGCCGCCAATGCGGCCGCCATTCTGCACGTTGTCCGGGTTGCTCTGCTGCGCCAGGGCGCGCACTTCCGGGCTATTGGCCGCTTCGCTGCGGCAGGCGCGGTATTCCGCCCGTTCCTCGGGCTGGGCGGGGCTACCGCCGCCAAACATGCCGCACCCGGCCAGCGCCAGCAGTGGCAACAGCGCTACGATTTTCATGCGTGCTCAATCCAATCGGCAATCAGCCGGCTGGCGATGGAATCACCACGCGGCAGGTTGAAGCCATGCGCCTTGGGGTTGCGCATCTGCTCGCGGCTGAACCAGCGGGCATCCTTCAACTCGTTGGTATCAATGGTAATTTCTTCGCTCAGCGCCTCGGCATGGAAGCCCAGCATCACGCTGGCGGGAAACGGCCAGGGCTGCGAGGAATGGTAGAACACCCGGCCCACCTGCACCCCGGCCTCCTCCAGCACCTCGCGCCGCACCGCTTCCTCCAGGCTTTCGCCCGGTTCCACGAAGCCCGCCAGGGTGGAGTACATGTTGTTCACAAAGCGCGGCGAATGCCCCAGCAGGGCGTAATCCCCCCGCACCACCAGCATGATCACGGCCGGGTCGGTGCGCGGGAAATGGTCGGCGCCGCAGCCGGTGCAATGCATGGTGTGCCCGGCCGATTTCGGCTGGCAGGCGGCGCCGCAGATGCCGCAGAAATTATGCTTGGTGCGCCAGTGCATCAGGCCACGGGCATGGGCCAGCACGCTGGCCTCATCGGCCGGCAGCAGCCCGGCCACGGCGCGCAGATCGGTGAAGGTGCCAATCGCCTCGGGCAGCAGCGGCAAGGGGTCCTCGGCCGCCGAGCAATCCACCGCGAAGGTCGGACGGCCATTCCAATCCCCCAGATACGCCCAGGGGCCACCCGCCATGCGGAAGGCCTCGGCGGCGGCGCCCGAGATCAGCAGCCCCTCGGGGCGGCCCTCGGCCACGCCCTTCATCAGGCTGCGGGCACGCCATACCGGCGCGAACAGCGTGTCAGGGTGGTGCAGGGCGGCCTGGATGAAATCCGCGTCGTCGCGCTTATGCGCGGCACGGTCCAGCGGGCTGCCGGTGTAGGGGTTTGGGCGCTTGGCGGTGATTGGCTGCATTTGATGCGGAACCTGCCACGCGGCCCGCCCGGCGGCAACCATGGCGGTTGTTTCATTCACGGGCATTGTGCGCCGGCAGCTTCGGTTGCATATGTGCGCTCGGAAGGTCGGCGGTGGACGGGCTCCTCGCCAACCCGGTCAGGTCCGGAAGGAAGCAGCCGCAACGGGTTCTCGCTCGGGTCGCATGTCGGCCTTCCACCTTTCTGGCGGCTTGCCGCCGCGCCGCCGAGGCCGCACGCATGTCAGACCAGCTGTTCGGCGGAGACCCCGAGCCCGAAGCCGGCCTGCCGGAACCGCCCGCGCCGGATGGCCCCGGCCTGTTCGGCGACCCCGCACCCGCCACCCTGCCCGAGCCGCCAGTGCCCACAGGCCCCGGCCTGTTCGGTGAAGCCGCGCCCGCGCCGCCCGCCCCCATCACCGCCCCGGCCCCCATGCCCGCCCCGGCCCCCGCGCCTGTCGCGGCGCCCGCCAGCACCCCCTACCGCGTGCTGGCGCGCAAATACCGGCCGCAGAATTTCGCCGACCTCATCGGCCAGGAAGCCCTGGTCCGCACGCTGAAAAACGCCTTCGCCCAGGGCCGCGTGGCGCATGCCTTCATGCTCACCGGGGTGCGCGGCGTGGGCAAAACCACCACCGCCCGCATCATCGCCCGCGCCCTGAACTGCGTTGGGCCCGATGGCACCGGCGGCCCCACGCCCGAGCCCTGCGGCGTCTGCGCCGAATGCAAGGCGATATTGGCCGACCGCCACCCCGACGTGCAGGAGCTGGACGCCGCCAGCAACAACGGCATCGACGACGTGCGTGAGTTGCGCGAACGCCTGCGCTACCGCCCGGCCCAAGGCCGCTTCAAGGTCATCATCCTGGACGAGGTCCACATGATGTCCAACCAGGCCTTCAACGCCCTGCTGAAAACCCTGGAGGAACCGCCCGCCCAGGTGAAGTTCATGCTGGCGACGACCGAGCTCCGAAAAGTCCCGGCCACCATCCTCAGCCGTTGCCAGACCTTCCACCTCAAGCGCGTGCCGCAAACCGAATTGCGCGCCCATTTCAGCCGCATCTGCGGGCTGGAGGCAGTGCCCGCCGAGGCCGAGGCCCTGGCCATGCTGGCCCGCGCCGCCGATGGCAGCGTGCGCGACGGCCTTTCCCTGCTCGACCAGGCCATCGCCCTGGCCGGCCCGGAAGGCGAGGTGA
>CANFIE010000023.1 GCA_947446625.1 Acetobacteraceae bacterium
GACGCTGAAGGGTTAGAGCACTATGCGCCCTGATGGGCCCATTTCGTGCTCTATAACCATTTGAAACTATAGCAAGAAATCCGTTCTGATGATTCCATCAGAACAGATATTGCTCTAGCGTCTGAGCGTCGCTGGTGGAAACATCGGCGGCGTGAAGCAGCCGCTCGAACACCAGCTTCTACCGCGGCGTGATGCCGGCTTCGCGGATGACGGTGCCGAAGCGTTCGCCGAGCACGGCGATACGCTCGGCGAAGCGAGCCGGCGGAGCGGCGACGATGGCATAGCCGAGTTCGGTCAGCCGGGCGCGCACGGTTGGTTGCGCCAGGGCGGCGGCAATGCCGGCATGGAGTTCCGCCACCACCGCGGGCGAGGTGCCGGCGGGGGCGAGGATGCCCTGGAAACTCTCGACATCGAAGCCCGGTGCCACGGTTTCCGCCAGGCTGGGCACCTGTGGCAAGGCGGGATCGCGTTGCGCGGTGCTGACGGCGAGGCCGACGAGACGGCCTTCGCGCACCTGTTCGGTGACCGCCGGCAGGGTGATGATGATGGCATCCACCTGACGTGCCATGAGGTCCAGCGCTGCCGGAGCGCCGCCGCGATAGGGGATGTATTCCACCCGCAGGCCCAACTGGCGGTTCAGCATTTCATTGACCAGATGCGCGATGCCGCCCCAGCCCGGCAGGCCCATGTTCAGCCGGCCCGGATTGCGGCGCACATGCGCGACGTATTCGGCCACCGTGTTGATGCCGGTGCCAGGATGCGTCACCAGCAATTGCGCGGCGCGCACCGCCAGGGTGACGGGGGCGAAGGAGGTGCGGGCGTCGTAGCCGGCCTCGGCCTGCATGGCGCCGATGGTGATGAGCGAATCACCGGTCAGCAGCAGGTTGTGGCCATCAGGCGCGGCGCGGGCCACTTGCTGCATGGCCACCAGCCCGCCAGCGCCGCCCTGGTTTTCCACCACCACCGCCTGGCCCAGCGCCTGGCCCAGACCGGGGGCGATGGCGCGGGCCAGGATATCCAGGCTGGCACCGGCAGCGGCCGATACGGTGACGCGGATGGCCCGGGTGGCGAAGCTCGCCGCGGCCGCCGGCAAGGGCAGCGCGGCGGCCAGCAGGCTGCGGCGATGCAGCCTCACACCACGCCCTTGGCCCGCAGCGCGGCGATCTCGGCGCCGGCATAGCCGAGTTCGCCCAGTACCGCGTCGGTATGCTCGCCGAACATGGGCGGCGGGGCGGTGATGGCCGGGCCGCCATGCGCCAGCTTGAAGGCGGCGACGGGCACGGTGACGCTGCCTGAAACGCCAGGCATGCTCTCAAACCTGTGCAGCAGGCCGCGCGAGGCGAGGTGCGGGTCCTGCATCGTCTCGTGCATCTGGCGCACGCGGCTGGCCGGCACGTGCTTGCCTTGCAGGTAGGCTTCCCATTCATCGGCGGTGCGGGTCAGCAGCAGCTCGGCCAGCAGGGCAGCTTCGGCGTCGCGCTGCTGCACGCGTTCCTTGTTGGTTTGCTTCGCCTGCTCCGGCCGGCCCAGCGCGGCCCAGAGCCGGGCCTGCTGGCGCAGGTTGCTGGCGCCCAGCATCACCATGCCGTCCTTGGTGGCATAGGCGCTGTTGGTGGCGTAGGTGTGGTCATTGCCCTTGGGCGCGCTGGACTTGCCGGTGCGGCTCCAGGCCGTGATGTGGCTGGCCTGCATCATCAGCGCCACGTCGAGCATGGCGAGGTCAATGCGCTGCCCCTTGCCCGTGCGTTCGCGCTGGAACAGGGCGGTGGCCAGGGCGAAGGCGCCCATGGTGCCGGTGGCGTAGTCGATGGCCGGGGCGCCGAGCTTGAGCGGCGAGACTTCCGGTGTGCCGGTGGCGGCCATGATGCCGGAGGTGGATTGGATGACGTGGTCATAGGCCGTTTGGCCGCCACGCGGGCCGCCCTGGCCGAAGGCGGAGATGGAGCAGTAGATCAGGCGCGGGTTCAGCGCCTGCAGGGCTTCCCAGCCCAGGCCCAGCGCCTCGAAGGCGCCGGGGCGGAAATTCTCCACCAGCACATCGGCCTGCTGCACCAGGCGCTTCATGATGGCGACGCCTTCGGGCTGCTTGAGGTCGAGCGTCATCGCCCGCTTGTTGCTGCCCTGGGTGAGGAAGTAGCTGCCCATATTGGCGTCGTTCAGCGCCCAGTCGGGGCCACTGTCGCGGCTCTGGTCCGGGTCGGTGGGGGGTTCCACCTTGATGACGTCGGCGCCCATCAGCGCCAGCTGGTAGGCGGCGAAAGGGCCGGCCAGCACATGCGTGGCGTCGATGATGCGGATGCCGGCGAAGGGCTGGGTCATGGCTTGGAGTCTCCTGCTTTGGGCCGATACTGCCCAAGCTGGCGACCCGGCACCATAGCCGGCGGGGCGACATATTTAGGCTTGCTTCCGATGCGCATTAACCGCTGGAATGCCTCGCAACGAATGAAGGCGCCAGGCTGGCGCCACAGGGAGAAGCGAATGGGATTCGGCCTGGCCCCCGGTGGGCGAGCGGCATGAGTGCTGTTGCCGGCGCGCTGCTGGAAGTGCGGGATATCGTTATCCGGTTCGGGGGCGTCACCGCCGTGGGCGGGGTTTCGTTCGATGTGGGCCACCAGCAGATTTGCGGGCTGATTGGCCCGAATGGCGCTGGCAAGACCAGCCTGTTCAACTGCATCAGTGGCTTCTACCGGCCGAGCGAAGGTGAAATTCGGCTGGAAGGGCAGCGGATTTCCGACCTGCCGCGGCACCGGATGATGGGGCTTGGCATTGGCCGCACCTTTCAGAACCTGGCGCTGTTCCGCAGCATGACGGTGCGGCAGAACGTGCTGGCCGGGGCGCATTGCCAGGGGCGGGCGGGGTTTCTGGCCGCCGCGCTGCGCCTGCCCGCCAGCCGACGCGAGGCAGCCGAGGCCGAGGAGCGCGCCCGTGCCCTGCTGGCGCTGCTAGATTTGGAGCAGTTTGCCGAGGTACCGGTGGCTGGCCTGCCCTTTGGTTGGCAAAAGCGGGTGGAATTGGCGCGGGCGCTGATCAGCCAGCCGAAGCTTCTGCTGCTGGATGAGCCGGCGGGCGGGCTGAACCATGCCGAGGTGGATGCGCTGGCCGAGTTGTTCCATGCAATTCGGCGGAATTTCGAGCTGAGCATTTTGCTGGTGGAGCATCACATGAACCTGGTGATGCGGGTTTCCGACAAGGTGGTGGCGCTGAACTTTGGCAAGAAGATTGCCGATGGCACACCGGAGGAAGTGCGCGCCACGCCGGAAGTGGTGAGCGCGTATTTGGGTGAGCACGCCCATGCTGCTTGAAGTGAAGGGGCTGAAAGCCGGCTACGGGCCAAGCTGGGTGCTGCACGGCATCGATTTGGCCGTGGCCGAGGGCGGCGTGACCGCATTGCTGGGCGCCAATGGCGCGGGCAAGACCACCACGCTGCGCGCCATTTGCGGCATGATCCGCACCGAGGGCGAGATATTGCTGGCGGGCAAACGACTGAACGGGTTGGCCACCGAGAATATTGTGCGCCAGGGCGTGGCGCATGTGCCGGATGGACGCGGCACCTTCATGGAACTGACCGTGGAGGAGAATATGCGCTTGGGTGCCATCACTCGGCATGACCGCGACGTGGCGGCGGATTTCGAGCGGATGTTCGAGCTGTTTCCGCGGCTGAAGCAGCGCTTCCGGCAGCAGGCGGGCACGCTTTCGGGCGGCGAGCAGCAGATGCTGGCCATTGCCCGCGCCCTGCTGCTGCGACCGCGCCTGCTGCTGATGGATGAGCCGAGCTTTGGCCTGGCACCGCTGATTGTGCAGGAGATCTTCGACATCATGCGCCGGGTGCAGCGGGAACAGCGCGTGGCGATTCTGCTGGTGGAGCAGAACGCCAACCTGGCGCTGGAGATTGCCGATACCGCCTTTCTGCTGGAGACCGGGCGGATTGTGGTTTCCGGCACGGCCGCGGAAATCCGCCAGGATGAATCCATCCGGCGTTCCTACCTGGGCTATTGAGAGAGGCGGCACCATGAACGGCTTTATCCATCAGGTGATCGCCGGCATCGCCACGGGCGGCATTTATGCTTCCGTGGCGCTGGCCCTGGTGATGATCTACCAGGCGACTCACCATGTGAATTTCGCCCAAGGCGAGATGGCGACCTTCTCGACCTATATCGCGCTGACCCTGGTGCAGGCGGGGCTGCCCTTCTGGGTGGCGTTCTTCGCCACGGTTGGCGTCAGCTTTTGTTTGGGCGTGCTGATTGAGCGGGTGCTGATGCGGCCCATGGCGCATGCGACAGTGCTGACGCATGTGGGGTTGTTCATCGGGCTGGTGCTGGTGGTGAGCAACCTGACGGGCTGGGTGTTCGACTACACGGTGAAGCCGTTTCCCACGCCGTTTCATGATGGGCCGCTGCTGGGTGGGCTGGTGACCGGGCATGAGCTTGGCAGCACGGCGGTGACGCTGGTGGTGCTGGGCCTGGTGTACGTGTTCTTCCGCTACACCCGGCTGGGGCTGGCGATGCGGGCGGCGGCCTACAACCCGGCCTCGGCCCGGCTGGTGGGGGTGCGCGTGGGCTGGATGCTGGCACTGGGCTGGGGGCTGGCGGCGGGCATTGGCGCCATCGCCGGCATCATGGTGGCGCCGGTGGTGTTCCTGGAGCCGAACATGATGCTGGGCATTCTGCTGTATGCCTTTGCCGGCGCGCTGCTGGGCGGCATCGACAATCCGGGCGGCGCAGTGGTGGGTGGCTTTGCCGTTGGCGTCATCGAGAATCTCGGCGGCACCTACATAGTTGGCACCGAGTTGAAGCTGACCATGGCGCTGGTCATTATCATCGGCGTGCTGCTGGTGAAGCCGGCCGGCTTGTTCGGCCGCGTTGTGCTGAGCCGGGTGTAGGCGCATGGCAAGCGAAACACCGCTGCTGAAGCGATTGCTGGGCGTGGACCAGCGCGTGTTCTGGGCACTGGGCCTGGTGCTACTGGTGGCGCCGGTCTTTACCGTTGAGAGCTACCGGCTGTTCCAGCTGACGCTGGCGGCGATCTATGCCATCGCCATTCTCGGGCTGAACATCATCACCGGCTATAACGGGCAGATCAGCCTGGGACATGGCGCCTTCTACGCCGTGGGCGCCTATGTCGCGGCCATCATGATGGACAAAATGGGGCTGCCCTATTGGTCCACGCTGCCGGCGGCGGCGGTGATATGCGGGCTGGTGGGGTTTGGCATTGGCTTTCCGGCGCTGCGGCTGGGCGGGCTGTATCTGGCGCTTACTACGTTTTCCCTCGCCGTCGCCGTGCCGCAATTGCTGAAATACAAGGGCATTGAGCAATGGACCGGCGGCGTCCAGGGCGTGCTGGTGTTCAAGCCCGATGCGCCGTTTGGCCTGCCGCTGAGCAGCGACCAGTACATGTACCTGTTCACGCTGGCCATGGCGGTGCTGGTGTTTGTGCTGGTGCGCAACCTGATGGCGAGCCGCATTGGCCGCGCCATCATGGCCATTCGCGACCATGGGCTGGCGGCGGAAGCCATGGGCATGGACATTGCCCGGCTGAAGACCAACACCTTCGCGGTTTCCGCCATGATAACCGGGCTGGCCGGGGCGTTGAGCGCGATTGCGGTGGAGTTCGTCTCACCCGACAGCTTCAGCGTGAACCTTTCCATCACGCTGTTCGTTGGCATGGTGGTGGGCGGCGTTGCCTCCATCATCGGGCCGGTGTTTGGCGGCTTGTTTGTGGTCTTCGTGCCAAACTTGGCGGAAGAAATCTCCAAGGCCGCGCCGGGGGTGATCTATGGCTTCATCCTCATCCTCTTTCTGTTCGTACTGCCGGGCGGCGTGGCGGGGCTGTTGCGCCGCCTGGTTGCGCGGCTGCTTCGCTGAACAACAACGGGAGAAACTCCATGCTGAATCGTCGTACCCTGCTGGCTGCTTCCGGCGCGCTGCTGGCCGCGCCACGCCTGAGCCAAGCCGCGGATCTGACCGGCGTGACCGCCGATGAGATCAAGATTGGCAATGTGATGCCCTATAGCGGACCGGCCAGCGCCTATGGCGTTATCGGCAAGCTGGAGCAGGCCTATTTCAAGGCAATCAACGATGCCGGTGGCTTCCAAGGCCGCAAGCTGAACTTCATCACCTATGACGACGGCTACAGCCCGCCGAAGACAGTGGAGCAGACCCGCCGCCTGGTGGAGCAGGACAAGGTTTCCTTCGTCTTCAATTCGCTTGGCACGCCCACACAGTCGGCGGTGCATCGGTACATGCAGCAGCGCAAGGTGCCGCATTTGTTCCTGGCCACCGGCGCCGACAAATGGGCCGACCCGCAGAACTTCCCGTGGACCATCGGCTGGCAGCCGAGCTACCGTACCGAGGCGCAGATCTACGCCAAGGCCATGCTGGAGCAGAAGCCGAACGCGAAGATGGCGCTGCTGTATCAGAACGACGACTTCGGCAAGGACTACCTGGCCGGCGTGCGCGACGTGCTGGGTGCGCGGTTCGACACCATGGTAAAGGCGGTTTCGCATGAGGTGACGGATGCCACGATCGACAGCCAGGTGGTGCAGTTGCACAGCCTGGGCTGCGATGTGCTGCTGACCGCGACCACGCCGAAATTCGCGGCGCAGACCATCCGCAAGGTGTTCGACATTGGCTGGCGGCCGGCGCTGCACTTCATCACCAACGTGTCCATCTCGGTGGCGGCGGTGATGAATCCTGCGGGGGCGGAAAAGGGCGTTGGCATCATCACCAGCGCCTACCTGAAGGACCCGACCGACCCGGCATGGGCCAACGACACCGGCATGAAGGAATGGCGCGACTGGATGAAGGCGCACATGCCCGACGCCAACCAGGATGACGGCAACTACGTGTACAGCTACGGCGTGTGCAAGACGATCATGCAGGTGCTGACGCAGTGCAACGGCGACTTCAGCCGTGAGAACGTGATGAAGCAGGCCACCAGCCTGAATCGCGTGGCCAATCCTTCACTGATCAACGGCATTACCGTGAGCACCAGTGGCACCAACTACCATCCCATCAAGCAGATGCAGTTGGCGAAGTGGGATGGCAGGACGTTTGCGCGCTTCGGCAATATCATCGAAGGCGCCGGCTGAGTTGGATGGGCCTGGCGTGTAGGCGCCAGGCCCCTTCAGCTATACCGCGCTGTAGCCGCCATCGGCGGTCCAGCAACTGCCGGTGACAAAGCTGGCGCGGTCGCTGCACAGGAAGACCACGGCCTCGGCGATCTCCTCGGGTTCGCCGAAGCGGCTCATCGGTACGCGGTCGATGATGCGGTTGCCGTGGCGCTGCCGGGTTTCCTCGGTCATCGGCGTTTCGATGTAGCCGGGGCAGATGGCGTTGACGCGGATGTGGTCGCTGGCATGGTCTGCCGCCGCCACCTTGGTGAGTCCGACGACGCCGTGCTTGCTGACCGGGTAGGATGACGCGCCGGCCAGGCCAAGCAGCCCGGCGATGGAGGCGGTGTTGACGATGGCACCGCCGCCGCGGGCGCGCATGGCCTGCACCTCATGCCTCAGGCAGAGCCAGACGCCGGTGAGGTTGACCGCGAGCATGCGGTTCCAGGATTCCAGGCTGACATCGGCGATTTTCTGCCCACCACCGGCGCCAGCCGTTGCAGGGTTGATGCCGGCATTGTTGAAGGCGCAATCAAGCCCGCCAAAGGCATCGATGGTGGCAGCAACCATGGCGGCAACGCTGGCGTCGTCTGCAACATCTACCTGCAACGCCACGCCCTGGCCGCCGGCGGCTTCCAGCCGCACCAGGGTTTGCTTGGCGTTCTCCAGTGAAAGATCGGCTACCGCCACCCAGGCGCCTTCCCGCGCGAAGGCCAGCGCCGTGGCGCGGCCAATGCCGGAACCGCCGCCGGTGATGAGGGCGGACTTGCCTTCCAGCAGCTTGCTCATGCGCGCCACGTGTCACGCAGCGCAACGGCAGCGTGCTGGATGGCCATGTCGGAGGCGCCGATGAAGCGGCCCATGGTGAGGAATGCGTGCATCTGATCGTTCATGTGCACATGCTGCACCCGTACGCCTTCCGCCGATAGCCGCTGCGCGTAGATGATGCCTTCGTCGCACAATGGGTCGTAGTGGCAGGTGAGGATGAGCGCGGGCGGCAGGCCGGCATGACTGGCGGCACGCAAAGGCGAGGCGCGCCAATCGGCGATTTGCGCCTTGTCGGTGATGTAGTGGTTGATGAACCACTTCATGGTGGCGTGGGTGAGGATGAAGCCTTCCTGCACGCGCTCACACGACGGCGTGCTGGCGGCCATGTCCACCGCCGGATAGACCAGCCATTGGAAGCAGGGCAGCGGGAAGGCGCCGTCGCGTGCCATCAGCGCCACCACGGTGGCCAGATTGCCGCCAGCGCTGTCACCACCCACGGCGATGCGCGCCGCGTCGATCTTCAGCGCGGCGGCATTGGCGCAGACCCAGGCATAGGCGGCGGCGCTGTCATTCACGGCTGCCGGAAAGACGTGTTCCGGCGCCATGCGGTAGTCCACCGCCACCACGGCGCATTGCGCTGCATTGGCCAGCGTGCGGCAAACCTGATCATGGCTGTCGAGATCACCAATAACCCACCCGCCGCCGTGAAAGTAAACCAGTGCGGGCAACACGGCATCAGGCGCCGTGCCGGCACCGCGATAGTGCCGCAGGCGGATTTCACCGAGCGGACCGGGGCAGGAGAGGTTCTGCACCAACGCCACCTCAGGCGGCTCGGGCTGCATCACGGCGCGGGACTTGGCCGAAACCTCACGCGCTTCCGCGGGCGTGAGGGTATGCATCGGCGGGCGCCCGCTTTCCTTGATGATGTTCAGCACGAAGGCTGTCTCGGGGTGCAGCGGCATCAGCGCATCCTCTCCGTTTCTTTGTTTGCGCGCAGTTTATGGCGGCTACCAGGCCTGGTCCAGCAAGCTGCGCACCGTGGCGGCGTTGGTGATGGGGCGCGGGTTGGTGGGAATCCAGCGGTCATGCATCGCCATCTCGGCAATGTGGTCCAGCTGTTCCGGCTTTACGCCCGTGTCGCGAATGCGGCCCGGCAGGCCGAGATCAGCGACGAGATTGGCGACGTGGTCGGCGGCGGGAATGCTTGCGTCGCCGAAGGCTTCGCTGACCAGGCGCTGGCGCGCGGCGTTGACCGAGAGATTGTAGCGCAGCACGGTAGGCAGCATGACGCAGCTGGTGTAGCCGTGCGGCACTTTCGCGGCACCGCCGAGTGCGTGGCCGATGCCGTGGCTGGCGCCCTTTTCCACACCGCTTTGCGAACCAACCATGCTGAGCCAGGCGCCGTTGAGGCAATCGAGATAGGCGCTCTCGTCACCCGGGCGTTGCTTCACGCCGCGCAGCCCGCGTGAGAGCAGCCGCAGCGCCTGCATCGAGGCACCTTCGCTGAACGGGTTGCCGCTGACGGAGCAGATATCCTCCACAGCGTGGTCCACGGCGCGGATGCCGGTGGAGAGCCATAGCCATTCCGGCGTGCGGTGCGAGAGTGAGGGGTCCAGCACCACGGCGCGGGCCATCATGGCGACGTGATAGATTGCCTGCTTGTGGCCGCGGGCGATGTCGGTAACACCCGCGCCGCTGCTGAAATCGCCGGCCGAGAGCGTGGTGGGCACGCAGACCATGGGCACGGTGGGTGCTTCCATCTGCGGGATGATGCGCTTGCCATCGACAATGCGCGTGGCGAGGCGGTCGAAGTCATCCGGCTGGCGCAGATTGTTGGCAAGGCCGAGGCGCACAACCTTGCCGGCATCGGTGACGCTGCCGCCGCCCAGCGTGACGACGAAATCGGTGCCAGCATCGCGTGCCGCATTGGTCGCCTCGATGACATCGCCACGTGGGGTGTGGCTGGACATGCGGTTCCAGCTGGCCACCATGCGGCCATGCAGCGCGCGGGAGAGACGATCCACCCAGTCGGTCTCGCGGCTGATGGTGCCGCCGACCATGAGGAAGACGCGCTTGGCGCCGGCGCGGTCGGCTTCCTGCGTCACGGCTTCGGCGAAGCTGGCGCCGCTGTGGACGCGTTGCATGGGCGGGTAGTTGAAGATGGTGGCCATGGTGAACTCCTACAGCGGAATGGCGAGCAAGGTGTCGATGCGCGATGAATCGCAGACCACCACACGCTCCAGCAGTTTCAGCGCACCCGCTTCATCGCGGGCGAAAACATCCAGGTAGCGGCCAGTAACGAAGAGTTCGGTGCCGCCATCGCGCATGATGCGCGCGACCATGAAGGGGGTTTCAGCCCGCGCCGTGCCATCGGCCTGCGGCTCCACGAAGGGCAGGCCGAGCAGGTGGCGATAGCTGTGACGTTCGTAGATGTTGGCTTCGCGCAGCGCGGTGATGCGGTCCACCAGCATGGCGCGGCTATTGGCCCAGATCAGCCCGGCGGGCAGGCCACGGCGGTGATTATCCACGGTGGTGACGCGATAATGCGCGTTGGGCAGGAAATACTCGGGCCAGCCTTCCAGCCGGTCGTCGTCAATGCAGCGGGCGTAGGCGGCCTGGAAGCCGTGGATTTCGTTCAGCACTGTCAGTACCCCGTGGCCGTGCGATAGGCCTTCCAGAAGCCGCGCACCGAGGCTTCCGTCGCGCGTGTGTCGCTGCTCTCGGCGGCGTGGCCGCCCATCTCCAGGACCGCCAACTGGTCCTGCGCTGCCGCCGCACCGCGCTGCACGAAGCCACCGACGCAGCCATCCTCCATGGAGACGAAGCCGGCGGCGCCGACCAGGTTGCATTGCTTGAGGCGCATCAGACGTTGCTCGGGCGTGTCCTCGGCGAATCCAAGATAGGTCCAGTGCAGGTCGGTTTGCGCCACGCCGCGTGGCACCACCTGGCGCACGGCAATGCAGTTCTGGATTTGCTGCAGCACGAAGGTGGGAAAGACGCTGAGGATTTGCAGGGTGATGTTGTCGCCGAATTCCTGGAAGCCGTGCAGGAGCGAGGGATCAGCCAGGCGGAAATCACTGTCGGAGCGGATTTGCTGCTGGGCGTATTCGGCGCCGGCGGCACCGGCCTCGATGGCGCTCCAGCTCACATGGTTGCCGCCGCTTTCGCTGACGATGAGGCCGCCCTTCTGCGTCAGGCGATTGACCTCAAAGGTGGTGAAGAACAGGTGCAGCAGGCTGGCGTGGTAGCTGTCGCGCACATTCTCGGTATAGAGCTTCCAGTTGTTCGGCAGGGCCTGGGTGAAGCGGCCCAGCACCTCGGGCGTGCGGCCGTTCAGCACGCGGCGAATGCGCGTCACGATCTCGGGGCCGAGATAGTCTTCCAGCGGCGGCGTGGCATCACTCAGCGTGCCGAAGACCAGGCCGCAAATGGTGGCGACGCGCAGCTTGCGCGGGCAATGCTCGTCCAGCTTGAAGTCCTTCGGCATGCCGCCCTTGCCGGCAATGCCGTTGCGGAAGGCAACGCCCTTCAGCGTGCCGGTCATGTCGTAGCGCCAGGCGTGATAGACGCAGGTGAAATCCTTGGTGTTGCCGCCATCCTCCAGCGCAATCAGCGCACCGCGATGGGCGCAGCGATTCTCGAAGGCGTGCAGCGCGCCCTCGGCATCTCGCGCCACCACCACGGGCAGGTTGCCAACATGCGTGGTGCGGTAGTCGCCAGGATTGGCGATCTCGGCTTCAAGGCAAAGGTAGTGCCAGCAGGCGCCGCGGAACACGGCGGCCTGTTCCTTGGCCAGCACGTCGTCTCGCTGGAACACCCAGTAGGGCACCTGATGCAGTGAGCCCGGCGGCCAGGCGATATCGAGCGGCATGGGGGTCTCCTCAGTCCAGCGTGACATTGGCGGAGCGGATGACGCCGCTCCAGCGCGTGGCTTCCTCGGCGAAGAAGGCAGCGGTTGCTTCGGGCGGTTGGCCCACCGGCTCGGCGCCCAGCTCGCGGTAGCGCGCCACCAGCGCCGGTGCGCGCAGCGCCTGCGCCGCCTGGGCGCTGATGCGCGCGGCAATGGCGGCCGGCGTGCCGGGTGGCGCGGCCAGCGCGAACCAGGCGGCCGAGATGAAATCGGCAATGCCGGCTTCGGCGGCGGTGGGCACTTCGGGGATGACGCTGGCGCGTTGAGCTTCCGTGACTGCGAGGATGCGCAGCCGGCCGCCCTGGTATTGCGGCAGCGCGGCGGTGAGGTTGCCGAACATCACATCCACCTGGCCGGCCACCACATCCACCAGCGCGGGCGCTTCGCCCCGATAGGGCACGTGCACCAGACGGGTGCCGGTCAGGGCCTCGAACATCGCGCCAGTGAGGTGCGACGTGCTGCCATTGCCCTGGCTGGCGAAGGTGATTTCGCCGGGGCGGCGGCGCGCTTCGGCCACCAGTTCCGCCACGTTGCGCGCGGCAAGGCGCGGGCCGGCGACGATCAGGTTCGGCACCTTGGCCATGACAGTGATGGGCACGAAGCACGTGGGGTCGAACGGCAATTGCCGGTAGAGGAAGCGGTTGATGACCAGCGGGCCGGGTGGGCTGGCAAAGATCGTGTGGCCATCAGGCTCGGCCCGCGCCATGGCCTGGGCGCCGATATTGCCGCCAGCACCAGGCAGGTTCTCCACCACCACATTCTGCTGCCATACGGGGCGAAGCTGGTCCATCAGCGTGCGTGTGAGGATATCGGCGGCACCACCGGCGGGGAAGGGAATCACCACGCGAATTTGCCGCTGGGGAAAGGCATCGGCTGATTGCGCGCGGGCCACAACAGGCACGGCCAGCGCGCCCAGCAGCAGGTGGCGGCGTTGAAGATGCAGCATGGTCAGCCCCCCAGTTCAGCGAAGACGAAGGGCAGGATGCCGCCGGCACGCCAGACCCGCC
This sequence comes from Acetobacteraceae bacterium, assembly GCA_947446625.1. Taxonomy (GTDB): domain Bacteria; phylum Pseudomonadota; class Alphaproteobacteria; order Acetobacterales; family Acetobacteraceae; genus CAIMOR01. Next base: position 12,794 of record CANFIE010000023.1, read on the forward strand.
ATTCATACGGATTGTCGAGCCGGCAACGGAAGTTCAGCACCTGGGTGCTGCCATCGGCGCGGCGCAGCACGCCTTGCGGTGCATCACCCACCACAATGTCGAAGGTCTCGGTGCCATCCAGCCCCAGCGCGGCGGCGCCGGGCAATTCCAGCGGCAGCACGCCCATCATCACCAGGTTGCTGCGGTGAATGCGCTCAAAGCTTTCAGCGATGACGGCGCGGATGCCGAGCAGGCGGGCGCCCTTCGCCGCCCAGTCGCGTGACGACCCCGTGCCGTATTCGCGCCCGGCCACCACCACCAGCGGTGTGTGCTCGGCGGCGTAGCGTTCGGCGGCGGCGGGAATGGTCATCAGCTCGCCGCTGGGTTGGTGGCGGGTGAAGCCACCTTCGCGCCCGGCGGCCAGGGCGTTGCGCAGGCGGATATTGCCGAAGGTACCGCGCACCATCACCTCATGATTGGCGCGGCGGGTGCCGAAGCTGCCCCATTCGCGCGGCGGCACCTGGCGCTCGGCCAGATATTCGCCGGCGGGCGAGCCATGGGGGATGCGGTTGACCGGCGAGATGTGGTCGGTGGTGATGGAATCGCCCAGGCTCAACAGGGCGCGGGCGCCGAGGATGTCGCCGGCCTGGTTGGGCATGTCGAAATACGGCGGGCGACGGATGAAGGTGCTGCCGGGATTCCAGCGGAACAGCGCATCGCCGGCACCGGGCAGCGCGGCCCATTCGGCGGGCGCGGCAAACAGTGGGGCATAGGCGGTGCGAAAACCCTCGGCGCTCAGCGTGGCGCGCTGGGCGGCGGTGATATCCTCGGCGCTGGGCCAGATGTCCCGCAGGTACACAGCCTTGCCGCCATGGCCGGTGCCGAGTGGCTGAGAGGTGAGATCGATATCGATGCGGCCGGCGAGCGCATAGGCGACGACGAGCGGCGGCGACATCAGGTAGGCGGCCTTGGCCTGCGGGTGGATGCGGCCTTCAAAATTGCGATTGCCGGAGAGCACGGCGCAGACCGAGAGATCCTGCTCGGTGATCTGCTGGGCGATGCTGTCCTCCAGCGCGCCGGAATTGCCGGCGCAGGTGCCGCAGCCAAAGCCGGTGAGGTTGAAGCCGAGGGTGTCGAGCGATTGCTGCAGGCCACTGGCTTCCAGGTATTGCGCCACCACGCGGGAGCCGGGGGTGAGCGAGGTTTTCACCCAGGGCGAGACACTGAGGCCCAGCGCCACGGCGTTTCGCGCCAGCAGCCCGGCGGCGAGCATGACGCCGGGGTTGGAGGTGTTGGTGCAGCTGGTGATGGCCGCCAACGCCACCGCGCCATGGCCGAAGCCGCTGGTGGCGGGCGTAACCTGCATGCCCTCGCGGAAGCTGGCCGGTACCTGGGCCAGCGGCACATGGTCCTGCGGGCGGCGCGGGCCGGCGGCGCTGGGCTGCACGGCGGCGATGTCGAATTCCATCATGCGGCTGAAGCGCGGTTCGGCGGCACCGGCCTCGCGCCACAGGCCTTGCAGGCGGGCATAGGCTTCCACCAGCGCGCCGTCGCGGCCGGTGAGGTTGAGGTAGTCGATGGTGGCGCGGTCGATGGGGAAGAAGCCGCAGGTGCTGCCGTATTCCGGCGCCATATTGGCCAGGGTGGCGCGGTCCGCCACCGAGAGTGTGTCCAGCGCCGGGCCGCAGAACTCGACGAATTGCTCGACCACGCCGAGCTTGCGCAGTTGCTTCGTCAGCGTCAGCACAAGGTCGGTTGCGGTCACGCCTGGGGCCAGGGCGCCGAGCAGGCGCACGCCCACCACCGGCGGCAATTGCAGTACCAGCGGCTGGCCGAGCATGGCGGCCTCGGCCTCGATACCGCCGACGCCCCAGCCCAGCACGCCCAGCGCATTGGTCATGGTGGTGTGGCTGTCGGTGCCGATGACACTGTCGGGCACCAGCATGTCGCCCGCGTTCCAGGCCACCTGGGCCAAATGCTCCAGGTTCACCTGATGCATGATGCCGGCGCCGGGCGGTGCCACGCGCAGGTTTCCGAAGGCGGTCTGTGCCCAGCGCAGAAAGCTGTAGCGCTCGACATTGTCGCGGTATTCGGTGGCCACGTTGCGCGCCATGGCGTCGGCCTGGCCGGCGCGTTCCACCACCAGGGAATGGTCCACGATGAAATCCACCGGCACCAGCGGGTTCACCTTGGCGGGGTCGCGGCCGGCCTGGCCCATGGCGTCGCGCATGGCGGCGAGATCGACCAGCGCGGGAATGCCGGAGAAGTCCTGCATCAGCACGCGGGCCGGGCGGAAGGCCAGGCTGCGATCGGGCGCGGGGCCTTCGGCGCAGGCCAGCACGGCATCGATATCGGCCTGGGTGACCAGTTCCTCATCCTGATGGCGCAGCAGGTTTTCCAGCAGCACACGCAGGGAATAGGGCAGCGCGGCCAGGCGCGCGGCACCGCCGGCAGCGGCGGCCAGATCCAGCAGGCGGAAGCGCTGCCCGGCATGGTGCAGCGTACGGATGAATTGGGCGTTCCTCATACCGCAAACTTCGCATGACCTTGCCGCAGGGTCCACCGGCCGCTAGCGTTTGGGCAGGGAGAAACCGGACATGGCAAGGCAGGAAGGCCGCATTGCGCGGCGTGGGCTGGCGGGGTTGCTGGCTGCACCGATATTGTCCGCGCCGGCTCTGGCCCAGGCCCCCTGGCCGCAGCGTGGGTTGACCCTGGTGGTGCCCTATCCGCCCGGCGGTTCCACCGACAACACCGCCCGCCCCGTGGCGCAGAAGCTGGCCGAGGTGCTGGGGCAGAATGTGGTGATTGAGAATCGCGGCGGTGCCGGTGGTTCCATCGGCGCTGGGCAGGTAACGCAGGCGCGGCCCGATGGCTACACGCTGCTGTGCTTCCCCACCGCGGTGATGACGATAAGCCCGCATATGCTGCGCCTGCCCTATGACGTGCGGCGCGACTTCACCCAGGTGGCGATGCTGTCGGTTTCAGATGGCGTCATGGCGCTGCATCCCTCGCTGCCCTTCACCGATATCCACGCCTTCATGGCGCATGCGCGGGCCAATCCGGGTAAGCTGCGGTTTTCCTCGGCCGGCAATGGCACCATTACGCAGTTGATCCCCGAAATCTTCGCCGCCAATGCCGGCATTCGGCTGGAGCATGTGCCGTATCGCGGCTCCTCCCCGGCGCTGACGGCGCTGCTGGCCGGCGAGGTGGAGTTGCAGTTCGACCCCGTGGCCATACCGGCGGCGAAGGAAGGCCGCGTGCGCGGGCTGGCCACGTTGGGCGAGGAACGCAGCGGGCAACTGCCTGCGCTGCCGACACTGAAGGAGCTCGGCTGGTTTGAGGGCGGGGCCTATTCCTGGTTTGGCCTGGCCGGGCCGGCGGGGTTGCCGGCCGAGGTGACGGCGCGGCTGGTGCAGGCGCTCGGCGTGGTCTTGGCCGATGCCACGGTGGCACGGGCCATGGCGCCGGTGGGGCTGCGGCCCCGCCTGGAGCATGGCGACGCCTTCGCCCGGCGCATGGCGGCGGATTATGAAAGTTTTGGCGCGGCGGTGCGGCGCACGGGAGCAAAGGCGGAATGATGACCGAAGCGGTGAAGGTGTGGGACGATGGTCCCGTGCGCGTGGTGCAGATCAATCGGCCAGAGAAGGGCAATGCCATTTCCCAGCCGGTGGCGCTGGGCATTCAGCGCGCCATGCAGGAATTCGAGCATGATGACGCGCTGCGCTGCGCAGTGATCACCTCGGCTGGTGGCAAGGCGTTTTCCTTTGGCGCCGATGTGACCGAGCCGCCGGAATTGTGGCGCTGCATTCCCACCGTGGGCTACCGGCCGATAAAGCCGGTGATCGCCGCCGTGGAGGGCTGGTGCATTGGTGGCGCGCTGGTGGTGGCGATGATGGCGGATTTGTGCGTCACCGGCCGCAGCGGCAAGTTCTATTACCCCGAAGCGAAGATCGGCCTGACCGGCGGCATGATCGCCGGGCTGCCCGCCCGCATTCCGCACAAGATCGCCATGGAGTTGATCATGCTCTGCCGCACCATTGAGGCTGAACGCGCCGCCAATGTGGGGCTGGTGAATGAGGTGGTGGAGGATGGCCAGGCGCTGGCCACCGCCATTGCCTGGGGCAAGCAGATGGCGGGGTATTCGCCGTTGGTGATTGGCACGCTGAAGCAGGTGATCACCGAGGAAATCCTGCCGCGTGGGCCTTCCGAGCAATGGGCGCTGCATGGCCAGCGGCTGGCCGCCATTCGCGACAGCGAGGATTTCAAGGAAGGCGCCAAGGCCTTCCGCGAAAAGCGCCCGCCGAATTTCACCGGCCGCTAGAGCAATATCCGTTCTGATGGAATCATCAGAACGGATTTCTTGCTCTAGTTTCAAATAGTTATAGAGCACGAAATGCGCCCATCAGGGCGCATAATGCTCTAAGGCGCGCGCAGCCCCGCCACCAGAAAGGGGACAATCTCCGCCACGGCACGTTCAAGGTCGGCGCTGTCACAGGCGCCTTCGCTCATGGCTTCCAGCCGGCCGGTGCGCAGCAGGGTGTAGCGGTAGGCGCCCATCATGAAATAGAGCCGCCAGCACAGCGTCTCGCGGTTCAAACCCGGCAGGGCGCGCTGGAAGGCGGCGACATAGGCCATGGTGGTTTCGTCATATACCGTGCTCAGCACTTCCTCGCCCAGTTGGCCGGGTTCGGTGTGCAGCCGGGCGTGCATGCGCATGGTGGCGCGGCCTTCCTCGGTCTGGCCATTCAGCATGAAGGGCGCGACGAAGGCATGCACCAGGGCCTCCAGCGGTATATCGCCATCGGGCCAGCGGGCCCGGGCCTCGGCCAAAGCGCGGGTGCGGGCTTCGGTTACCTTCTGGGCGCCGCGCTGGTAGGCCGCCTTGAACAAATCCCGCTTGGCGCCAAAATGGTAGTGCAGCAGCGCCAGGTTCACCCCGGCGGCCTGGGCAATGGCGCGGGTACCGGCGCCGGCATAACCTTGCTCAGCGAAAACCGCCTGGGCGGTGGCCAGAATCCGCTCCCTGACACTCAACTGCACCGTTGCTTCGGCCGCACTCATCAAAGCTACTCCCATTGACAGCCTTGCTGCCCCGGCGACAGGATTGGTCAGTCGTCCAAATTGGGCAAGCGAAACTCGTGAGGCATTATAGATGAGTGCAGCCTTGGAGCTGAACCGGCGTGGCCCCGCCCCGCTGACCAATGACCCCGTGGCCGAGGCGCGGGCCATTGCCCCCCTGCTGCGGGCCGAATCTCCCAAGGTGGAAGCGCTGGGCCAGCTGACCCCCACGGTGCTGGAGGCGCTGCACGCCCGTGGCCTGTACCGGGTGATGCTGCCGCGCGAGTTGGGCGGCTATGGCGCCAAGCTGGAAACCTTTGTGCAGGTGATGGAAACCCTGGCGGCGGCCGATGCCTCGCCGGCCTGGTGCGTTGGCCAGGCCAGTGGCTGTTCCATGGCCGCGGCCTATGTGGATGCCGAGGTGGCCGACACGCTGTGGGGGCAGGACCCGCGCGGCGTGCTGGCCTGGGGCTTCATGCTGGAAGCCGTGGCCAAGGTAGTGCCGGGCGGCTACCGCGTGACCGGCAAGTGGGGCTTTGGCAGCGGCGGCCACCATGCCAGCTGGATGGGCGCGCATTGCCATGTGGAACTGCCCGATGGGTCGCTGCTGAAGGACGCAACGGGCAAGCCAATCGAGCGCACCATGCTGCTGCGCCAGGACCAGCTGAACTGGACCAGCACATGGAATGTGGTGGGGCTGCGCGGCACTGGCAGCGACAGCTACAGCGTGACCGACCTGTTCGTGCCGGCGGCCTACAGCGTGCGGCGCGACATTGACGAGGAACGCCGCATTCACCAGCCCTTCTACCAGTTCACCACCACCAGCGCCTATTCCACCGGCTTCGCGGCGGTTTCCATGGGCATTGCCCGCGCCATGCTGGATGACCTGAAGGCGCTGGCGCAGGACAAGAAGCCCTCCTCCACCCAGCGCACGCTGCGCGACAGCCCGGTGATGCACCACCTGGTGGCGGAGAACGAGGCCAAGCTGCGGTCTGCCCGCGCCTTTGTGCTGGAGACGATCCGCGATGGCGAGGCCTGCATTGCCCGCGACGGCAAGCTGGACCTGGACACCAAGGTGATGATGCGCCTGGCCACCACCAGCGCCATCAAGCGCGCCAAGGAAGTGGCCGAATTCGCCTATGGCGAGGCAGGCGCCACCGCCATTTTCGCCAGCAATCCGTTCGAGCGGCGGATGCGCGACATCCATGCCTCGGCGCAGCAGATCCAAGGCCGCACCGGACATATCGAGACCTGCGGCCAGTACTTCCTGGGGCTGGACGTTCAGGCCCGTTTCATCTGAAACCAAAAAAGGGGAAACGCCATGCCACTGCACGGTTTGCAGCACTACACCATCTGCCCGGTGGACCTGGAAGTAACCAAGGACTTCTACGTCAACGCCCTGGGGCTTGAGGTTGGCTACCGCCCGCCGCTGAGCTTCCCTGGGTATTGGCTGTGGTCGGCCGGGGCGCCGACGGTGCACCTGATTGGCCCGCGCGCCGCGGATGCCGGCAAGCCGGAGCGCAAGTCCGGCCCGACCGGCCAGCTGGACCATATCGCCTTCGGTTGCTCGGACCTGAAGGGCGTGCGGGCGCGGTTGCAGGCGGCTGGGGTGACCTTCAAGGAGCAGCTCCTGCCGCGTGACGGCAACACGCAGATCTTCTGCTACGACCCCGATGGCGTGGGCGTGGAGCTGAACTTCCCGCCGCACGAAAGCCCGGCGGCGTGAGTCCCGCCCTGCGCTAAGCCCTCGCCAGCGGAACCCGGTCGCGCTACCTAGCGGGTATCGGCCAGGTTCAAGGCGGGGGGAAAATGATGCGCAGGATTTCGCAGAGCGGTTTCGGCCGCCGGATGTTGATGGGTGGTGCCGGCAGCCTGCTGGCGCTGCCCGCCCTGGCCCAGGGCAATGCCGCCGCCGGCTGGCCGGACCGTGGCGTGAACCTGACGGTCTGCTTCCCGCCCGGTGGGTCCACCGATTTTTCCGCCCGCATGCTGGCCCCCGGGCTTTCCGAGGTGCTGGGCAAGCCGGTGGTGGTGGAAAACCGTGGCGGCGCCGGCGGCAATATCGGCATTGGCGTGGTGGCCCGGGCAGTGCCCGATGGCTACACTTTCCTGGTCGCCTCCTCGGTCTTTGTGGTGAATGCCAGCCTGTACCGCAACGCGCCGTATGACCCGTTCCGCGACTTTGCCTATGTCGCCACGCTGGGCGCCTCGCCCAACATCATCGCGGTGCGCAGCGCGCTGGGCATCAACACCCTGGCGGAGTTGATCGCCGCCGCCCGCGCCAA
>CANFIE010000024.1 GCA_947446625.1 Acetobacteraceae bacterium
CCCTGCTGGCCGCCCTGCCTCTGGCCGGCGCCATCACCGCCTGGCGCACCGCATCCCGCTAACCCGTTGGCACGCCTCCTGCTTGCCCGCCCGGCCAAGCAACGCCGAGGCACCCCATGTCACCCCGCGCCATCCTGCACCGCGTCCCCGCCCGCCATCCCGGAGACGCCGCCGCCGTCGCCGCCCTGTTCGACCAAGGCCTGCTTCACCCTGCCGAAATCGTCGCCATCCTGGGCAAAACCGAAGGCAATGGCTGCGTGAATGACTTCACCCGCGCCTATGCGGTGGAAGCCCTCGGCCACATGCTCGCCGCCCGGCTGGGCCAAAGCCTGGAACAGGTCCTCGCCCGCGTCGCCATGGTCATGTCCGGCGGCACCGAGGGTGGCCTCTCGCCGCATTTCCTCGTCCTCGCCATCCGTCAGGAAGCCGCTGCCCCCAACCCGCAGGGCGCGCTCGCCATCGGCACCGCCTTCACCCCGGAATTCCTGCCCGAGGAACTCGGCCGCCTGCCGCAAATCCACGCCACGGCCACGGCCATCCAGGCCGCCATGGCCCAAGCCGGCATCACCAACCCCGCCGATGTCCACTACGTGCAAGTAAAGTGCCCGCTGCTCACCAGCGACCGCATCGCCGCCGCCCGCGCCCGGGGCCAAACGGTGGCAACCGAGGACACCTACCACTCCATGGGCCTCTCCCGTGGCGCCTCGGCCCTCGGCGTCGCCCTGGCGCTCGGCGAACTCCCCGCCAGCGCCCTCTCCAACGCCGTCATCGGCGCCGACTGGTCGCTGCATTCCGGCCGCGCCAGTTGCTCGGCGGGAGTCGAGCTCACCCGCAACGAGATCGTCGTCCTCGGCAACAGCCCCGACTGGGCCGGCGACCTCGCCATTGCCCACGCCGTGATGCAGGACGCCATCGACCTGCCCGCCGTGCATCAGGCCCTGGCCGCCGCCGGCCTGCCCGGCACCGGCCAACTCAGCGCCGCCGCGCGCGAAAACCTGGTGGCCGTGCTGGCCAAGGCCGAACCCGCCACCACCGGCCGCATCCGCGGCAACCGGCACATCATGCTCGACGACAGCGACATCAACGCCACCCGCCACGCCCGCGCCCTGGTTGGCGGCGTCATCGCCGCGGCGGTTGGCCGGACGGATCTGTTCGTCTCCGGCGGCGCCGAGCATCAAGGCCCCGATGGCGGCGGCCCCGTCGCCATCATCGCCCGCCGCCCTACTCCGCCCTGATCCCCGCGCCGCGAATAATCGCCTCGGCCCGCACATAGGCGTCGCGGATATGCGCCACCGCCTCGGCCGGGGTGCCACCACGCGGCGCCACCTGCTGTTCCGCCAGTGCCCGCCGCAAGGCCGGGCGCTGCAAGGCCTGGTTCACCGCCGCATTCACCCGCGCCACCACCTCATTCGGCGTGCCTCGCGGCCCATACAGGGTGAAGAAGCCGTTGCTCTCGAAATCCGCCACGCCCTGCTCGGCAAAGCTCGGCACGTCGGGCGTCTCCGGGCTGCGCGTGCTGCCGGCAATCCCAAGCGTCAGCAACCCGCCGGACTGCACCACATCCATCGGCCCGACATAAAACGCGCACTGAATCCGCCCGGTCAGCAAATCCTGCATCAGCCCGCCACGCGGATACGGCACCATCTCAATGTCCAGCCGCTCGCGTATCTTCAGCAACTCCATGGCCAAATGCTGCGGCGTGGCATTGCCGCCGCTGCCATAGCTCAGCTTGCCGGGGTTGGCCCGGGCATGCGCGATGAAGCCCTGCAAATCCCGCGCTGGCAGGCTGGGGTGCGAAACCAGCATCATCCGGTTGGTGCCAATCAGCACCATCACCACCGCCTCGCCGATATCAAAGTTCAGCCGCTTCAATATCGGGTTGCCCACATGCACCGGCAGCGCGCCCAGCCCCAGCGTGTAGCCATCCGGTGCGCTGCGCAGCACGTATTCCGTGGCCACGGTGCCGCTGCCCCCGGCGCGATTCTCCACCACCACCGGCTGGCCCAGAATCTCCTGCAAGTGCGGCGTCACCACCCGCAGCACCGCATCCGTCGCGCTGCCAGCGGCAAACAGCTCCACAATCTTCACTGGCCTGTTCGGCCAGCCCGGCTGCGCCACAGCCGGCGAAGCCAGCACCGCCCCCAACAGGCTTCTACGCAACATGCGCAACCACCGCGCCCGAGGCCAACAGCGCCCGAATCTCCTCCGTGCCGAAGCCGGCCTCGGTCAGCACATCCAGGCTATGCTCGCCCATGCGCGGCGGCTGGCGCAGCAACTCCACCCGCGCCCCGCCGCCAAACTCCACCGGCAGGCTCGGCAGCCCCACCAGCGCGCCGCCACCCATGGCGGAAATCGCGGTCTGCAACAGCCCCTTGCTGGCCAGCAAATGCGCATCCTCAAACAAGTCACGCGGCCGCCCCACCGGCGCAAAGCTGATCCCGCAGGCCTCGCATAACCTTGCGGCCTCAGCCTGCGGCACTTTTTCCAATGCCTCCTGCAAGGCCGGAATCAACCAGCTGCGTTCCCGCGTCCGCTTGGCATTGGTGTCCAGCCGCGCATCCGCCGCCAGCTCCGCCAGGCCAAACGCCTCGGTGAAGCGCGCCCATTGCTGGTCGCTCGTCACCCCCACAAACAGCTCGCCATCGCCAGCGGTGCGGAACACATCATAAATGCCCCAGGCGCCGCGCCGCGCCGGCATCGGCGGCGCCTCCTCACCCGTGGCGGCAAACCCGGCCATATGGCTGCCCATGAGGAAAGCCGCGCTCTCGAACAGCGCGCTGCTCACCCGCTGGCCCAGGCCGGTGCTGTCCCGCTCCCGCAGCGCCGCCAGCACCGCCACCACGCCAAACACCGCGCCCAGAATGTCGATGATCGAAGCGCCCGCCCGCAGTGGCCGCCCCGGCGGTCCGGTCATGTAGGCCAGCCCCACCTGAAACTGCACCACCTCATCCAAGGCCGGCCGATGCTCATACGGCCCGGCCAGGTAACCCTTCAGCGCCAGGTACACCAGGCGCGGATTAACCGTGCGCAACTGCTCCCAGCCGCAGCCCAGCCGTTCCATGGTGCCCGGCCCGTAATTCTCCAGCACCACATCGGCCCCGGCCACCAGCCGGTGCGCCGCCGCCCGCCCGGCCTCGCTCTTCAAATCCAGCGCAATGCTGCGCTTGTTGCGGTTGAACGCCGCGAAGAACCCGGCGGCGAACCCCGGCAGCTTGCGGGTATGGTCCCCCACCGGCGCCGGCTCCACCTTCACCACCTCGGCGCCCAAATCGGCCAGCACCAGCCCGGCACAGGGCCCCATGATGGTATGGCTGAACTCCAGAACCTTCAGCCCGGCCAGCGGCTTCGCGCTCATCGCCGCGTCCTCACGCCGCCTTCCGCCGGAACGCATCCAGCGACCCGGCCCGCAGCAACTCGCTCGGCAGCTGATGCCCCACAATCCGCTCCGCCATGCGCCCCACCTCAATCAACCGGTCCAGGTCAACGCCGGTGGCCACGCCCATTTCCTCGCACAGCAGCACCAGTTCCTCGGTGCAGATATTCCCCGCCGCGCCCTTCTGCCCGGCAAAGGGGCAGCCGCCCAGGCCGCCCACGGTGGTGTCAAACTGCTCCACCCCCAGCCGCAGCCCGGCATGGGCATTGGCCACCGCCAGGCCGCGCGTGTCGTGCAGGTGCAGGCCAATGGCAATATCCGGCCAACGCTCCCGCACCGCCGCCACGCCACGCTCAATCCGAATGGGCGTCGCCCAGCCCATGGTATCCGCCAGGCTTATCTTCTGGATGTCGCAGCCAAACTCGGCCGCAATCGCCATGCCGTCCGCCACCGTCTGCACAATCTGCTCGGGCGTAATGTCGCCCTGATAATTGCAGCCAAACGCCGCCATCACCCCAACCCGCGTCACCGCAATGTTGTGCTTCAAATGCGCCGCGGTCTGCTTGCGCATCGCCGCCAGGTTCTCGGCATGGCTGCGATTGAGGTTCTTGTGGGTAAACGCCTCGCTGGCGGTCAGGGAAATACTCCCCCCCAGCGTCAGCAGCCGCTCAAAGCCCAGCGCCCGGTTCAGCCCATTCTCGTTGAACCAAAGCGCGGTGTAGTCCACCCCGTCCTTCGGCTTCACCTGTTCGCACACCGCCTCGGCATCCGCCCAACCCGGCACCACCCGCGGATTCACGAAGGAACACACCTGGATATGGTGCAGCCCGCACTCCGCCAACGCCTCGATCAGTTCCACCTTGTCGGCGGTCGCGATCGGCCCCGGCTCAATCTGAAACCCCTCGCGCGGGCCTTCCTCATGAATGGCAACATGTTTGGGCAGGTCGGCCATAGTGCATTCCTCCGGGCTTCTCCGGCATATCCTGCCGCGCCCGGCCTTGCTTCGCCAGCCCTCCCCCGGCAAAACGGGGGCACAAGTCGGAGGAGACCGCCATGAGCGCCGCAGCCCAGACCACGGATGAAGGCAGCCAGCCCACCCTGAGCATCCAGGGCAGCCGCGCCACCCTGCACCTCAACCGCCCCAAGGTGATGAACCGCATCCAGCCCGAGGACATCATCGCCATCCTCGGCTTCCTCACCCAGGTGGAGAGCAACCCCGATATCCGCGTCCTGGTCATCGCGTCGGAAGGCAAGTCCTTCTCGGCTGGCGCCCATCTCGGCGCCATGCACGCCCAGGCCGCCGCCGGCGGCATCAAGGACACGCCAGGCGCCACCTTCGAGGACATGATCAACCGCCTCGAGATGCTGAAGATCCCCACCATCGCCCGCCTGCATGGCGGCGTGTATGGCGGTAGCACGGACCTCGTGCTGGCCTGCGACTTCCGCATCGGCGTCACCCCGGCCACGGTCATGTTCATGCCCGCCGCCCGCATCGGCGTGCATTATTACGAGAGCGGCCTGCGCCGTTACGTCTCGCGCCTCGGCCTCAACAACGCCAAGCGCCTGTTCATGCTGGCCGAACAGCAAAGCACCGAGGAGTTGCTCCGCATCGGCTACCTCACCGATATCGTCGCCCCCGCCGAGTTGGACGCGAAGGTGGACGCCATCGCCAACCGCCTCGGCGAACTCGCTCCTCTGGCCGTGCAGGGCGCCAAGCGCGCCATCAACGAGCTGGGCCACGGCGCGCTGAACGTGCCCGAGTTGGAAGCCCGCATGAAGGCGGCGAAGAACAGCGACGACATCAAGGAAGGCCTTGCCGCCTTCAAGGAAAAGCGCAAGCCGGTCTTCAAGGGGCGCTAAGCGCGCAAACCCTGAAGGGCTTTTGCCCGAAAGGGTAATTTGCCTGCTCAAAAGCGCGCAAACCCTGAAGGGCTTTTGCCCGAAGGGGTAATTTGCCCGCTCAAAAGCGTGCAAACCCTGTAGGGCGCTTGCGCCCGAAAGGGTAATTTGCCCGCTCAAAAACAACCGCTGGCTCGGCGTCCGGTCGTGCCACAGCGTGGTGCGACCGGACGAAAGGACAGTGGCATGGAGCAAGTGGATTGCGTCGTCGTCGGCGCTGGCGTGGTGGGGCTGGCGGTGGCCCGCGCCCTGGCGATGGCCGGCCGGGAAGTGCTGGTGCTGGACGCCGCCGAGGGCATCGGCACCGAAACCTCCTCCCGTAACTCCGAGGTGATCCACGCCGGCATCTACTACCCCGCCGGCAGCCTGCAGGCCCGCGCCTGCGTCCAGGGCCGCAAGCAGCTCTACGCCTATTGCGCCGAACGCAACCTGCCGCACGCCAATTGCGGCAAGCTCATCGTCGCGACCGACGCGGATGAAGCCGCCAAGCTCGTCTCCATCCAGGCCCGCGCCGCGGTCAACGGCGTGGAACTCAGCCTGCTGAGCCAGGCCGAGGCCCTGGCAATGGAACCGGCGCTGCACTGCACCGCCGCCCTGCTCTCGCCGGCCACCGGCATCATCGACAGCCACGCCTATATGCTCAGCCTGCAAGGCGATGCCGAGAATGCCGGCGCCACCTTCGTGTTCTACACCCCGGTGCTGGGCGGCCGCGTCACCAACAGTGGCATCGAAATCGAGTGCGGCGGCGCCGAGCCCATGCGCCTGTCCTGCCGCACCCTCATCAATTGCGGCGGGCTGCACGCCCCCAAGCTAGCCGGCGCCATCCAGGGCATGCCGGCCCAGCACGTCCCCGGCGCCTGGTTCGCCAAGGGCAATTACTTCTCCCTCACCACCAAAAACCCCTTCGGCCGGCTCATCTACCCGGTGCCCGTCCCCGGCGGCCTCGGCACCCACCTCACCATCGATCTCGGCGGCCAGGCCCGCTTCGGCCCCGATGTCGAATGGGTGGAAACCCTGGACTACGAGGTGGACCCCAAGCGCGGCGAAAGCTTCTACGCCTCCATCCGGCGCTACTGGCCCGCCCTGCCGGATGGCGCCCTGGCCCCCGGCTATTCCGGCATCCGGCCCAAAACCGTGCCCCCCGGAGCCCCCGCGCAGGACTTCGCCATCTCCGGCCCGAATGACCACGGCGTGCCCGGTCTGGTGCATATGTTCGGCATTGAAAGCCCCGGCCTCACCGCCTCCCTGGCCCTGGCTGATCACGTTGCCGAGAGAGTAGCGAACGGCTGAATCCCTCGGCCGCATTTGTCATTATCCTGTGGTGGAAGCTTGGCAGCGCAGGGGGCACACCCCCGGCGCCCAGCCAGGGCACAGGAATCGTCCCGCTCATGCCTGCCACCCAGTTGCTGACCTACCTGACCGAAGCCGCCGAGCCCGCCCCCAGCCTGGGTGAAGCCGTGGTGCTGCGCCCCCGCACCGCCGGCGGCGCGCTGGAAGCCTTCTCGGCCGCCGGCCGTCGCCTCGGCCGCCTGCCCGCCGATGAATCCGCCGCCCTGGCCGCCCTGCTGGCCCATGGCGTGGCCCTGGTCGGCCGCGTCTCCGCCCTGGTGCCGCGCCCTGGCCGTAGCGGCATTGGCAGAATTCACATAATGCTCACAGCGGCCTGATCGACTTTCCCTGCCATTGCCGGCAGGTTGCGCCGATTTAAGGCACTGAAAGGCGCGCCCATGTCCCTGACCATCGAGGATCTCTCCCCGACCGTCGTCAAGCTGGTCCTGCAAGGCCGGCTCGATTCGCTCAGCGTCGCCCCACTGGAACTGCCCTTCACCGCCGCCGCCAGTGGCAGCGGCAAGCATGTGCTGGTGGATCTCTCCCAGGTCACCTTCTGCGCCTCGCTGGCGCTGCGCATGGTTATTGCCAGCGCCCGGGTGGTGCAGCGGCGCGGCCAGCACATGGTGCTGTTCGGCGCCCAGCCGCCAGTGGCGGAAGTCATGGAAACCGTGGCAATGTCCAAGCTCATGCCCATCGTTCAAACCCAGGCGGAAGCCCAGGCCTTGCTCACCGCGTGACCACGCTGCCCGCCTTCCAGCGGGAAATCCGCCCCACACCCCAGGACCTGGCGCTTTGCAGCCAGGCCCTGAGCGACTGGCTGCACGCCCAGGGCGCCCCGCCCAACGGCGTGCTGCGGGTGGAATTGGTGCTGGAGGAGCTGGTGATGAACATCATCACCCATGGCGGCACCGCCCTTGGTGCCGCCCCCACCATCGCCCTGCAGGCCGAGGCATCGGCGGCAAGCTGCCGGCTGCACATCACCGACAACACCCCGCCCTTCAACCCGGTCACCACGCCGCCGCGCCTTACCGCCGCCAGCCTTGAGGCGGAAATCCCCGGCGGGCTCGGCCTGCTGCTGCTGCAACGCTACAGCCGCAACCCGCATTACGAACACCGCGCCGGGCTCAACCAGCTCAGCCTCACCGTGCCGTTCGAGCCCGACTAGCGTCTGATCGTCGCAGGTGGAATCACCGGAGACGTGAATCAGCCGCCTACAAATGCGCCACGGCGGAAATCTCCACCAGGAATTCCGGCTTCACCAACCCGGCCTGAATGCACCAGCGCGCCGGCGGCTCGGTCGGGAAATACTCGCGGTACACCGCATTCATCGCGGCATAATGCGCCATGTCGGAAAGAAAGATGTTGCAGTAGGCAACGTCATTCATCGTGCCGCCACCGGCTTCCACAATCGCCTTCACCGCCTCCAGCACGCAGCGCGTCTGCGCCGTCGCATCGCCTTCGCCCACCACCTTGCCGGCGGCATCCATCGGCAGTACGCCTGAGACGTAAATAACGTTGCCACTCCGAACACCCGGCGAATAAGGTGCCAGGGGTGGAGCCGAACCCGGCGGAATGATGGGTTGCTTGGGCATCGCGTGGCTCCTTGCCAAAGGGGGTACGCACCCAGCCCAACACGCCACCCCGGGCGCGGCAAGGCCGGAAAGGATAGCCCATGCCTGTGGCCACCAGGGGCGACTGCGCCCTGCAATATGAAATCACCGGCCAAGGCCCGGTGCTGATCTTCGCCGCCGGCCTGGGCGGCACCGCCAGCTGGTGGGGGGCCGAGGTTGCCCGCTACAGCCCGCACTTCACCTGCCTCACCTTCGACCAGCGCGGCACCGGCCGTTCCAGCCGCACCCCGGTCGCCTCGGTGGAGCAGATGGCCGCCGACCTCGTCGCCATCCTCGACCACGCCGGCATCGCCACCGCGCACCTCGTTGGCCATTCCACTGGCGGCGCCATCGGCCTGGCCATGGCGCTTGACCATCCCGGCCGCCTCGCCTCGCTGGTCATCCAGTCCAGCACCAGCCATGGCGACCCCTACCGCCACCGCCTGTTCAATGTCCGCCGCACCCTGCACACGCTCAGCCCGGCGGCCTATGCCAGCCTGAGCACGCTGCTGCTCTACCCGCCCTACTACATCAACGCCCACAGCCCGCGCCTGGCCGCCGAGGAAGCCACCTCCGCCGCCGCCCTCGGCTCACCGGAAGTCCAGGGCAGCCGGCTCGACGCCATCCTGGCGTTTGACCGCCGGGCCGACATGCACCGCGTCACCATCCCGGTCCGCGTCATCGTGGCCGAGGACGACATCCTCACCCCGCGCTACTTCGCCGAGGAACTGGTCCGCCACATCCCGGGCGCCGAGGCCGCCTTCACCCCACGCGGCGGCCACGCCCTCTCCCGCACCGAACCCGCTGTCTTCGACAGCCTGGTGCTGCCCTTCCTCAACCGGGTCACCGCCGCATGATCACCCGCCGCACCCTGCTCGCCACCACGCTGGCCACGCCCGCCCTCGCGCAAGCCCCTTGGCACCCCAGCCGCCCGGTGCGCATCGTCGTCCCCTTCCCCGCCGGCGGCAGCTTCGACGTCCAGGCCCGCCTCATCGCCGAGCGCCTGGCCCCCGCCCTGGGCCAGCCCGTGCTGGTGGAAAACAAGCCCGGCGCCGGCGGCACCATCGGCGCGGCGGAAGTGGCCCAGGCCGCGCCCGACGCCCACACCCTGCTACTCGGCTCCAACGGCACCCAGGCCGCCAATGTCACGCTCTACCAGGGCCGCCTGCCCTATGACCCGGTGCGCGATTTCGCCCCCATCACCCTGGTGGCCAATTACCCGCAGATCATCGCGGTGGCCGAATGGCCGGCCGACAAAACCTTCGTCGGCCTGCTCACCGCGCTCCGCGCCCGCACCGAGCCCGCCGCCTTCGGCTCCTCCGGCACCGGCTCGCCCACGCATCTGGCCGGCGAGATGTTCGCCCGCGCCCTGAACCTGCCGCTGACCCATGTGCCCTATCGCGGCCAGGGCCCGGCGCTGAACGACCTCATGGGCGGCCGCCTGGCCCTGATGTTCCCCTCGGTGGCCGATGTCCTCGGCCAGCTCCGTGCCGGCCGGGTGCATGCCCTGGCCGCGCTCAGCCCGCACCGGCTGGCGCTGCTGCCGCAACTCCCCACCACCGCCGAACTCGGCCACCCCACGCTGGTTTCCTCCATCTGGGCCGGCCTCTACGCCCGCGCCGGCAGCCCGCCCGCCGCCATCGCCCGGCTGAATGCGGAACTCACCACCCTGCTCAACGCGCCGGAACTGCGTGGCCGGCTGGAGGCCCAGGGCTTCGAGGTCCTCCCCGGCACCCCCCAGGCCCTGGCCCAGCGCCAGGCCGCCGACACGCTCAGCCTCGCCGCCATCATCCGCGCCAGTGGGGCGACAGCCGACTGATACCAGCAGCCAAAGCATTTGGCGGCTGCCCTGATCCGCGCCAAGCTCCCGCCAAATCACGGAGGGAACCCGGCAATGCACATCATTCCCCTGGCTGGCGCCTGTGGCGCCGAACTCCTCGGCATCAACCTCGCGACCAACCTCACCGACGCCCTGGTGGCCGAAATCCGCGCCGCGCTGAACCGCCACGGCGTGGTCTTCTTCCGCGACCAGTCCTTCGACGACGAAACCCACAAGGCCATCGCCCGCCGCTTCGGCCCGCTCTTCATCCACCCGAATTTCCGCGGCACCGGCTCCGCCGACCCCGAGATCGTCTGGGTCCGCCGCGAACCGCACGACACCTCCGTGGTGGGTGAGCAGTGGCACGCCGACACCACCATGTGCGCCGCCCCGCCCATGGGCGCCCTGCTGCACGGCATCGACGTTCCGGCCACGGGCGGAGACACCCTCTTCGCCCACCAGGCCGCCGCCTATGACGCTCTCTCGCCCGGCATGCAGCGCATGCTCGCCAACCTCCGCGCCTGGCACACAGACCGCATGGTGGCCGGCCCGCAATCCGGCATGAACGCCAAGCGCAGCACCAAGGTGAGGGACGGCGCCGACTGGGTGGAAACCCGCAGCCTGCACCCCGTGGTCCGCACCCACCCGGAAACCGGCCGCAAGATGCTGTTCGTCAACGCCAGCTACACGGTGGGGTTTGAGGACATGACCGAAGCCGAAAGCAAGCCGCTGCTCGATTTCCTCATGGCCCACAGCTACCGGCCGGAATTCACCTGCCGCTTCCGCTGGGCGCCCGGCAGCCTGGCCTTCTGGGACAATCGCGCCACCCTGCATCTGGCGGTGAATGATACCGGCCCGCAGCGCCGCCTCATGCGCCGGGTGCAGATCAGCGGTGACACGCCGGTGTAGAGCCTGATCCGCGGAGGCGGCATCGCCGGAGCGGTGAATCAGCCTCGCAAACGCCAGCCCCGGCATCACTTCCCCGGCATCCACCACCGCCAAGCCCGTGCCAGCGCCCGCCGATGTCGGGAATTGTCGTGTTTTGCCAAGCGCCTGGCACGCGGCTGGCGCTATTTGTCGCCACGCGAGATCACCGCTTGCGCCACAACCGCCGGGCAGGGTGTATTCCCGCCGTTCTGCACCGGCCTGGCCGGGCCCGCCCGGAATTCCCTGGCGGCGCTTGGCCCCGGGGCAGTAAGTGAATATCCAAGGTTTTCCACGCAAGTGGCAGGAACTGTGAAGCTTTTGGCGCCATGCTGGCGGCGCCCTGGCCCTCGCACCCACCCCGCCACGGGCCAAAATGCTCCAAACCAGGCCGCTCTTGCCGGCCCGACCGCAGGTTGATGAAGCCGATGCTGCAACCCCGAATGGCCCTTTCCGGCGCCGAGTCGCAGGCCGACACGCCGCTGCGCCGCGCGCTGCTCGCCTGTCGCCAGCAGTTCATCGCGGTTGGCCTGTTCTCCGGCCTGGTCAACATCCTGCAACTCACCACCAGCATCTACATGATGCAGGTGTTCGACCGCGTGCTCTCCAGCCGCGTCACCGACACGCTGCTGTATCTCTCGGCCATCGCCATCTTCGCCGTCCTCACCATGGCCCTGCTGGAAGCGGTGCGCGGCCAGGTCATGCAGCGCATCGGCGGCTGGGTGGAACAGCGCGTGGCACCGGAAGGCTTCATCCGCGCCATTGAAAGCACGCTGCGCGGCCGCGCCTACCGCATGGAAGCGCTGCGCGACCTTGCCGTCTGCCGCGGCTTCCTGTCCTCGCCCGGCATGCTCTCGCTGTATGACGTGCCCTGGGTGCCCATCTACATCGCCGTCATCTTCGGCCTGCACTGGGTCATGGGTCTCATCGCCCTGGCCGGCGCCTGCATCCTGTTCGGCCTCACCCTGGCCAGCGAGCTCACCACCTCGGAACTGCTGAAAAAGGCCAATGTCTCGGCCATGGCCAGCCAGCGCCGGGCCGAAGCCATCACCCGCAATGCCGAGGTCATCGACAGCATGGGCATGCTGCCCGCCGTCATCGGCCGCTGGCGTGAAGCGGTGGCGGAAACCCAAGGCCCGCAGCAGTTGGCGGCAGACCGTTCCGCCATCCTGGTCGCCATTACCAAATTCTCCCGCCTCGCCATCCAAATCGCCATCCTCGGCGTCGGCGCCTACCTCGTGCTCCAGCAGGAACTCACCTCGGGCGCCTCCATCGCCGGCTCCATCATCATGGGCCGCGCCCTGGCCCCGGTGGAACAGATGATCGGCGGCTGGAAGCAGCTGGTGCAGGCGCGCCAATCGCTGCGCCGGCTCCAGGCCTTCCTGGCCCAGCCCCGGCTGCGCCCGCCCGGCCTGCCGCTGCCCGAACCCGTCGGCAAGCTTAGCGTCGAGCGCGTCTCCTACGCCTTCCCCGGCCAGTCCACCGCCATGATCAAGGGCGTGAACTTCACCCTGGAACCGGGTGAAAGCCTCGCCATCATCGGCCCGTCCGCCGCCGGCAAAACCACCCTCATCCGCATGATGATCGGCACGCTGCAGGCCTCCGCCGGCACCATCCGGCTGGATGGCGCCGATGTGTACATGTGGCTGCGCGAGGATTTCGGCCGCCATGTCGGCTACCTGCCGCAGGATGTCGAACTCTTCGACGGCACGGTGTTCCGCAACATCGCCCGCATGGCCGAAGCCAACCCCGAGGATGTCTTCGAGGCCGCCCAGCTTGCCGGCTGCCACGACATGATCCTGCGCCTGCCGCAGGGCTACGACACCGAGATCGGGGACGGCGGCCAGCACCTCTCCGGCGGCCAGCGCCAGTTGCTCGGCCTGGCCCGCGCCATGTTCGGCCGCCCCAAGCTCATCGTGCTGGATGAACCCAACTCCAACCTTGATGGCGACAGCGAGGCCGCGCTTACCCGCGCCCTGGACCGCCTGAAGGAAATCGGCACCACCGTGGTGCTCGTCTCCCACCGCCCCGCCTTGGTGCAGGGCGTCGACAAGGTGCTGCTCCTGAAGGACGGCGCCATTGAAATGTACGGCCCGCGCGCCGAGGTCATGAAGCGCCTGATGCAGCCCCGCGCCCCTGAAGTGGCAGCCGGCCCGCAGGCACCCCGCCTGGAAGGGAGCACCGCCCGATGAGCGATACCACCGTGCAGGAAGCCCCCGCCGCTGTCCCGGCCGCCGCCCCCAGCGGTGGCGCCCTGGTGGAACGCAAGCGCGGCGGCGTGGTCATCCCGCCGCCCCAGGTGCCGCCCAACGCCGCGCTTGACCTGCCTGAGCCGCGCACCCGCATGCCCATGCTCATCGGCACCTTTGTCAGCGTCGTCTTCGTCGGTGGCTTCGCGCTCTGGTCCTTCTTCGCCCCGCTGGCGGAAGCCGCCATCGCCCAGGGCGTCATCCGCGTCGAAGGCACCCGCCGTACCCTCTCCCACCTGGAAGGCGGCATCGTCCGCGAAATCACGGTGCGAGACGGCGCCCGCGTCCGCGCCGGCGATATCGTCATGCGGCTCGACCAGGTGCAGTCCGACAGTTCGGTGGAAACCCAACGCGCCCAGCGCTGGGCACTGCTGGCGCAGGATGCCCGGCTGCGCGCCGAAATCGCCCGCCGCCAGCAAGTGGAATTCCCCCCCGAACTCCTCGCCAGCCAGGACCCCCGCGCGCGGGAAGCCGTCTCCGGCCAGCGCGACCTCTTCGCCGCCCGCACCGCCAGCCTCAACAGCCAGTTGCAGGTGCTGCAAACCCGGGTGGACCAGCAGGAAGCCGTCATCGCCGGCGCCCGTGGCCAGCTTGCCGCCACCCAGCGCCAGTTGGCGCTGATCCGGCAGGAGGAAACCATGCGCCGCGCCCTGGTGCAGCAGGGCCTCGCCCGCTTGCCAGACCTTTTGGCCGTGCAGCGCTCCATGGCCGGGCTGGAAGGCTCGCTGGTGGATATCAACGGCCAGATCGACCGCGCCCAGGCCACCATCGCCGAATCCCGCAAGCAGATGCAGCAGGCCACCGACCAGCGCCTGCAGGAAGTCGGCACCGACCAGCGCGAAGTCCGCTCCAAGCTGGCCGAGACCGAGGAACGCCTGCGCGCCGCCAGCGATGTCGCCGTCCGCCGCGACATCCTGGCGCCGGACAGCGGCGTCATCGTCAACCTGCGCCAGTTCACCCTGGGCGGCGTGGTCAAGCCCGGCGACGCGGTGATGGACCTGGTGCCCGACGCCGACCGCCTGGTGGCCGAAGTCAACGTCCAGCCCATGGATATCGACGTGGTGCGCGCCGGCCTGCCGGCCGAAATCCGCCTGCCCGCCTTCAAGCAGCGCCTGGTGCCCTACCTGCACGGCCACGTCACCTGGGTGGCGGCCGACGTCACCACGAATGAACAGACCCGGGCACAATACTACCGCGCCTTCGTCGAGATCGACCCCGGCCAGATGGACCGCCTGGGCGGCCAGCCGCTGGTGGCCGGCATGCCGGTGGAAGGCCATATCCGCATTGGGGAACGGACCTTCTTCCGCTACATCACCCAGCCGCTGCGCGACAGCTTCTCGCGCTCGTTCCGCGAACAGTAAGCCCCGCAAGGGCGCGCCGGCCCAGCCCAGGCGCGCCCGCAGCAAGGAATCCGCCGCGCATGACCACCCTTCCCACCCTGTTCGCCGACGGCATCCTCGACGCCTCGGTCAACCACAACGTGGCCCGCATCACCCTGGCCCAGCTGGGCGCCGACGGAAAACCCCAGCCCTGCGGCCAGCTCATCCTGCCCCTCACCCAGCTGCCCATCTTCGCCAATGGCGTGCTGGGGCTGATGAAGCAGATCGAGTCCCGCCTGAAGGAGGCCCAGGCCTCGCAGCAAGCCACCCCCCCGGCGCCCGAGCCGGAACAGGTTCCCGGCTCCTTCCGCTTCGGCTGAAGCCGGCCCTGGCGTTGCGCCACAGGCACATCGTGGCGCCAGAGTCACAGCGCAACCCAGCCATTCCTTGACACCTGGGGCCCCGCCGGGCTTCATCCGCCCCGCCTCTCGGCTTCCTGCCGGTTGGCAACGATATTTTCCGGTGGGTCCCAGGTTGAGCGCAGCAATGGCAAAGCGGAAGTCCACCGGCGGCTGGGGCGAAAGCGTCAAGACCATCCTCTATGCCGGCCTCATCGCCATCGGCATCCGCACGGTTGCGTTTGAACCGTTCAACATCCCGTCCGGCAGCATGATCCCCACCCTGCTGGTGGGTGACTATCTCTTCGTCTCCAAATACAGCTACGGCTATTCGCGCTACTCGGCGCCCTTCGGCCCCAACCTGTTCAGCGGCCGGGTTTTCGGCAGCCTGCCCCGGCGCGGCGATGTCGCCGTGTTCAAGCTCCCGCGAGATCCCAGCCAGGACTACATCAAGCGCATCATTGGCCTGCCCGGAGATCGCATCGCGGTCCGCGGCGGCATCCTGAACGTGAATGGCGAACCCGTCCGCCGCGAAGCCCTCGGCCCTTTCATCGTTGAAGGCGACGGCCCGCGCATGACGGTGCGCCGCTACCGCGAAACCCTGCCCGGTGGCCGCCTGCACGACATCATCGAATATTCCGACAGCCAGCCGAACGACAACACCCAGGAATACGTGGTGCCCGCCAACCACGTTTTCGCCATGGGCGACAACCGAGACAACAGCCAGGACAGCCGCTTCCTCGACGCTGTCGGCTTCATCCCGGTGGAAAACCTGGTTGGCCGCGCCGAGTTCATCTTCTTCTCGGTCGACGGCTCCGCCGCCTGGTGGGAAGTCTGGGGCTGGCCCTTCGCCATCCGCTGGACCCGCCTGTTCTCCGCGGTGCGCTGAGCTGTTGATGACCGAAGGCCGCGAAAGCCTGCATAACTTCGCCGTCCGGCTGGGCCACCATTTCGCCAACCCCGCCCTGCTGGAACAAGCCCTCACCCACCGCTCGGCGGCAGACCCCAAGCGCGCCCAGCTCGATTCGAATGAGCGCCTGGAATTCCTCGGCGACCGCGTGCTCGCCCTGCTGATGGTGGAATGGCTGACCGAGCGCTTCCCCGAGGAGCGCGAGGGCGACATGGGCAAGCGCCTCGCCTCGCTGGTGGCCCGCGACGCCCTGGCCAAGGTGGCCGAATCGCTTGGCCTGCGCGACATGCTGCGCGTGCCGGAAAGCGAAGGCCGCGCCGGCCTGCGAGACCGCGCCAATGTGCTGGCCGACGCGGTGGAAGCCCTGCTCGGCGCCCTCTACCTGGATGGCGGGCTGGACCCGGCCCGCGCCCTGGTCCACCGCGAATGGGCCACCATGATGGGCGCCGACCCGCGCCCGCCGGTTTCGGCCAAAAGCCGCCTGCAGGAATACACGCTGGGCCGCGCCCTGGGCTTGCCGGAGTACCGGCTCGTCTCCACATCCGGTCCATCGCACCAGCCCTTCTTCGTCGTCGCCGTCAGTGCGGCGGGCCGCGAGGCCGAGGGCATGGGCGAATCCAAACGCGCCGCCGAACAGGCCGCCGCGGAAACCTGGCTTTCAGCACTGGGACGCAAGTGAACGAACAGACGCGCTGCGGCCTCATCGCCGTTGTCGGCGCCCCCAACGCGGGCAAGTCCACGCTGGTCAACACCATGGCCGGCACCAAGGTCACCATTGTCTCGCCCAAGCCGCAGACCACGCGCTTCCGCATCCGCGCCGTGGTCATGCGCGGCAAGGCGCAGCTGGTGCTGGTGGACACACCGGGCATCTTCGCCCCCCGCCGCCGGCTGGACCGCGCCATGGTCGCCGCCGCCTGGGGCGGCGCGCAGGATGCCGACCTGGCGCTCTTCATCGTGGATGCCCGCGCCGGCATCAGTGAAGCCGTCACCGCCATCGCCGAACGCCTGGCCACCTCCAAGGTGCCGGTCTGGCTGGTGCTGAACAAGGTGGATCTGGTGGACCCGCCCAGCCTGCTGCCCCTGGCGCAGAAGCTGAACGAAATGGTCCCGGTGGCCGAAACCTTCATGATCAGCGCCGAGAAGAATCGCGGCCTCGACCGCCTGTTCGACAAGGCCGCCGACGCCGTGCCCAACGGCCCCTGGCTCTTCCCCGAGGACGAACTCTCCGACCTGCCCAACCGCATGCTGGCGGCCGAGCTGGTGCGCGAGCAGGTGCTGCGCCTGACGCATGACGAAGTGCCGCACCACGCCACGGTGGAAACCGAAAGCTGGAAGGAAAAGCCGGACGGTTCCGCCCGGGTGGACTGCACCATCTATGTCGAGCGCCCGACCCAGAAGGCGATCATGATCGGTGACAACGGCACCAAGATCAAAATGATCGGCCAGCGCGCCCGGCATGAGCTGGAAAAGCTGCTCGACCGCCGTGTCCACCTGTTCCTCAACGTCAAGGAACGCCCGGGCTGGGACGAAGAACGCGGCCGCATCCGCGCCTTGGGCCTGGAAGACCTGGGCTAACCCGCCCCGCGCTACGCCCGGACTGATACATGCTCGCTTCAATCCAGAGCGAGCATGCGCTAGCCTAATTCCACATTCCACGTGGAGGGCCAGTAAAAATGAAAATCGCCGCGGACATGACCGCACTCATCGGCAACACGCCGCTGGTGCGCCTCAACAAGCTCACCGCCGGCCTCGGCGCCACGGTCCTGGCGAAACTGGAATTCTTCAACCCGCTCGGCTCGGTGAAGGACCGCATCGGCCTGGCCATGATCGAAGCCGCCGAGGCCGATGGCCGCCTGAAGCCGGGCATGACCATCGTGGAGCCGACCAGCGGCAACACCGGCATCGCCCTCGCCGGCGTCGCCGCGGTCAAGGGCTACCCCTGCATCATCATCCTGCCTGACAGTTTCAGCATGGAACGCCGCGCCCTGCTGCGCGCCCTGGGCGCTGAACTCGTCCTCACCCCTGCCGCCCAGGGCATCAAGGGCGCCATCGCCAAGGCCGAGGAAATCAAGGCCGCCGACCCCGCCCGCTTCTTCATCCCGCAGCAATTCGAGAACCCCGCCAACCCCGCCGTCCATTCCCGTACCACCGCCGAGGAAATCTGGCGCGACACCGACGGCACCGTGGATATCCTGGTGGCCGGCGTTGGCACCGGCGGCACCATCACCGGCATCAAGCGCGCCCTGATGGCAAAGAAGCCCAGCTTCCGCGCCATTGCGGTGGAACCCACCAACTCCCCGGTGCTGTCCGGCGGCACCCACAGCCCGCACAAAATCCAGGGCATCGGCGCCGGCATGATCCCGGCGATCGTGGACGTGAAGCTGCTCGACGAGATCATCCAGATCACCAACGAGGAAGCCATCGGCACCGCCCAGCAGTTGATGAAGCAGGAAGGCCTGCTCTGCGGCATCTCCTCCGGCGCCAATGTCTGCGCCGCGCTGAAGGTGGCCGCCCGGCCGGAAAACGCCGGCAAGACCATCGTCGCCATCCTGCCCAGCACCGGCGAACGCTACCTGAGCACCGACCTGTTCGCGGATTATCGGGGGTAAGGCCGGATCGCCGGAGGGCGCAGGGCGCAGCCGGAGCACCCGGAGGCGTGAAGCCGGCCCTCGGTCTCACCCTCCCCGCAGCACCCCCGCGCAGGCCGCCGGCAGGCGCGGGGGTTGCGGCCCCCGTGCCACTCCGGGCCGTGGTGGCGCCGGGGTCCGCGCCTCGGCGCTGAACCACCAGTCCAACGACGCATCGCAGCCATCGCCACCCGGCGGCGGCGCAATCTCGGCACAGTCGCTGGCCCCGGCGGGGCAGCGCAGCCGCAGATGCAAATGCGCATCATGCCCCCACCACGGCCGCACCCGCCGCAGCCAGGGCTCGCCCGCCGCCACCCGGCACAGCTCGCGCTTAATCGCCGGGTTCACCAGCACCCGGTCCACCCCGGGGGTTTCCACCGCCAGCCTAATCAGCCGCGCATGCCCCGGCCGCCAGCGCGTATGGTCCACCCCATCCCCGCTCGGCAGCACCACGGAAGGCACATCAATCGCCTCGCGCTGCGCCGGGGTGCTGCGCGGCTTCGGCCCAATCTCCAGCCACACATCCACATCCAGCCCGGCCTGATGGCTGCTATGCCCATAGGGCAGCGGGCCGCCCCGTGGCTGAGACATATCCCCCACCCACAGCGCCCCCAGCCCGGTGGCCTGCGCCCGCGCCGCCAGCCCCTGCACCGCCTCC
>CANFIE010000025.1 GCA_947446625.1 Acetobacteraceae bacterium
ATGCCTTCATCCACGGCTTCCACTTCCATGGTGGCCTTGTCGGTCTCAATCTCGGCGATGATATCGCCGGACTTCACCACATCGCCTTCCTGCTTCAGCCAGCGGGCCAGCGTGCCTTCCGTCATGGTCGGGGAAAGCGCGGGCATCAGGATGTTGGTCGCCATGTCTCGCGTCTCCCTTGTTTATTTGTACGTCACGCGTTTCGCGGCGGCCACAATCTCGGCCACCGTCGGCAGGGCAAGCTTTTCCAGGTTGGCGGCGTAGGGCATGGGAATGTCCTTGCCGGTCACGCGCACGGGCGGCGCGTCCAGCCAGTCAAACGCCAACTCCATCACCTGCATGGCCACCTCGGTGCCCACATTGGCGTAGGGCCAGCCTTCCTCGATGGTCACCAGCCGGTTGGTCTTGCGCACGCTCGCGGCAATGGTTTCGGCATCCAGCGGGCGAATGCTGCGCAGGTTCACCACCTCGGCCTCAATGCCTTCCTTGGCCAGTTCCTCGGCCGCCTGCATGGCCCAGGACACCGCGATGGAATAGGCCACCAGCGTCACGTCCTTGCCCACGCGCTCCACCTTGGCGCGGCCAATCGGCAGCACGAAGTCCTCGTCGGTCGGGCACTCGAAGGTTTGGCCGTAGAGAATCTCGTTCTCCAGCACAATCACCGGGTTGGGGTCGCGAATGGCGGCGCGCAGCAGCCCCTTGGCGTCGGCCGCGCTCCAGGGCGCCACCACCTTCAGGCCGGGCACATGCGCGTACCAGCTGGCGTAGCACTGGCTGTGCTGCGCGGCCACGCGCGCCGCGGCGCCATTGGGGCCACGGAACACAATCGGGCAGCCCAGCTGACCACCGCTCATGTACAGCGTTTTCGCGGCGCTGTTGATGATGTGGTCGATCGCCTGCATCGAGAAGTTGAAGGTCATGAACTCGACAATCGGCTTCAGCCCGGTCATCGCCGCGCCCACCGCCATGCCGGTGAAACCATGCTCGGTAATCGGCGTGTCGATCACCCGCTTCGGCCCGAACTCATCCAGCAGGCCCTGGCTGATCTTGTAGGCGCCCTGATACTGCGCCACTTCCTCGCCCAGCAGAAACACATCGGCGTCGCGCCGCATTTCCGCGGCCATGGCGTCGCGCAATGCCTCGCGCACCGTGGTCGGCTTGGTCGGCCCCCATTCGGGTTCAGGCGCCACAACGGCGGCGCTGGGCGCCACGGCCACTGCCGCCGGAGCAGCGGCCGCAGGTGCGGCAGCCGGCGCAGCGGCGGCGGGCAGGGCCGCGCCGGTGCCGCCATCCAACTCGGCAATGGTGCTGTTCACCGCCACACCCTCGGTGCCCTCGGGCACGAGGATGCGGGTCAGCACGCCCTCATCCACCGCCTCCACTTCCATCGTGGCCTTGTCGGTCTCAATCTCGGCGATCACATCGCCGGACTTCACCGAATCGCCTTCCTGCTTCAGCCAGCGCGCCAGCTTGCCCTCGGTCATGGTCGGGCTCAGCGCCGGCATCAAAATCGCAGTCGCCATCTCAGCGGGCCTCCAGCAGCACGTCGGTCCACAGCTCGGCCTCATCAGGCTCCGGGCTGCTCTGCGCAAAATCAGCGGCGTCCTGCACAATCACCTTCACGGCGTCGTCAATCGCCTTCAGCTCGGCCTCGGTCACGTCCAGTTCCAGCAGTGCCGTGCGCGCGGTCTCGATGCAGTCATGCTGCTCGCGCATCTTCTGCACTTCCTCGCGGGTGCGGTACTTGGCCGGGTCACTCATGGAATGGCCGCGATACCGGTAGGTCTTCATCTCCAGCAGATAAGGCCCCAGGCCGGCGCGGCAATGCGCCGCCGCCCGTTCGGAGGCTTCCTTCACCGCGGCCACGCTCATGCCGTCCACCGCCTCACCGGGAATGCCCCAGGGGCTGCCATTCTTGCTCAGGTCCAGGCTGGCACTGGCGCGGTCCACGCTGGTGCCCATGCCGTACTTGTTATTCTCAATCACGAAGATCACCGGCAGCTTCATCAGCGCCGCCAGGTTGAAGCTCTCATACACCTGGCCCTGGTTGCTGGCGCCTTCACCGAAATAGGCCACCGAGACATTGGTGTTGCCGCGATACCAGTTGGCGAAGCCCAGGCCGTTGCCCAGCGAAACCTGCGCGCCGACGATGCCGTGGCCGCCGTAGAACCCCTTTTCGCGGCTGAACATGTGCATGCTGCCGCCCTTGCCCTTGGAATAGCCGCCAATGCGCCCGGTCAGCTCGGCCATCACGCCCCGGGCATCCATGCCGGTGGCCAGCATATGGCCGTGGTCGCGGTAGCTGGTAATCACCTGGTCACCCGGGATCATGCAGGTCTGCATGCCCACCACCACGGCCTCCTGGCCGATATAAAGGTGGCAGAACCCGCCGATGAGCCCCATGCCGTAGAGCTGCCCGGCCTTCTCCTCAAACCGGCGGATCAGCAGCATGTCGCGATAGGCCTGCTGCAATTGTTCCTTCGTCAGCACCGGCTCTCGGTTAGAGCCCTTGGCCCGTCGCCGGGTGGTGGCGCCTTCGGCTGCCTGGACCATACCGCTGCTCCTTCTGCTGTCGATGTCACATCATCTACGTGCCCCTATGCCTGACACAAGTGACCGAGGGGAGAAAAAAAGCGCGTTGTTGCAACGCAATACGATGATTAACGCGATTTTGGTTAACATGAATTTCCATGCCCTTAGCCGCGCAAAAACAGCGTTGCGCCAAGCCGCTTTCCCGCGCAAGAACCGTGCGGCGCAGCCCGTTTGGGCGCATTATCCGCACCCTGTGCCCACTCCTGCGCCCCATTGAGGATCGCACCCATGCCCGGCTGGGCCCGCTGGCTGCTCACCCCGCTGCATGCCCTGGCCCTGGCCAGCGGCGCCAAGTCCTTCCAGGGCAACCCGCTGCTGGGCAGCGCCCGGCTGTACCTGGCCCGCCGCCGCCTGGCGCTGCGCCTGGGCGCCCACCGCCGCGCCCAGCTGGCTGCCCTGCTCTCCCCGGCCGAGCGCGCCGCCTTCGACCGCGATGGCTACCTGGTGCTGCCCAATTTCCTGCCCGCGCCGGGCTTCGCCACGCTCAGCGCCGAGTTGCTCGGCTGGCAGGCCCCGGCACGGGAATTCGCGGACGGCTCCACCCTCACCCGCCTGCTGCCGCTGGACGCGCTGAGCCTGCGCCACCTGCCCGCCACCCGCGCCGCCCTGGCCAGCCCGCGCTACCAGGGGCTGCACGCCTATGCCGGCAGTTTCCGCGCCGCGCCCTTCACCTTTGTGCAGAGCGTGTTCAGCGGCGTGCGCCCCGCCCCGCCAGATGTGCAGAGCCATTGGCACATCGACACCTTCCACCCCACGGTGAAGTCCTGGCTCTTCCTCACCCCCGTGGCGGCTGGGGAAGCCGGCTTCACCTACGTCCCCGGCTCGCACCGGCCCACGCGGCGGCATCTGGCGTGGGAAAGGCGGCTGTCGCGCAGCGCCGCGCAGTCACCCGATGCGATGACGCGCGAAGGCTCGCTGCGGCTGGACGACGCCACCCTGGCGCGGCTGGGCCATGCAGCGCCGGTCAAGCTGGCCGTGGCGCCCAACACGCTGGTCATCGCCGATACCAGCGGCATCCATCGGCGCGGCCTGAGCGATGGCAGCGCCAGCCGCATTGCCATCTGGGCCTATGGCCGGGGCAGCCCCTTCCTGCCCTGGGCCTGGGCGCCGTTCAGCCGCCTGCCAGGGCGTGGCCTGGCGGTGCGGGCGCTATGGGCGGGGCAGGACCTGTTGGCCCGGCTGCGCGGCCGACAGGGCGGCTGGCGCTGGGTAGGCCAGCGCATGGCGGCAACGCCGCCGGAGTAATGGTTGCGGCAACGCCGCCCGAATGATCAGCGCTCGGCCGGGGCCAGCCGCTGGCTCGGTTCGTAGGGGAAGACCAGTTCGTCGCGGCCCACCTGCAGGCCAAGCTGGCGGGCGCGCTCGTCCAGCATGTCGCGGTCGGGGCCTGGCCCGCTGTCGCCCATCATGGCGTTGCGCTCGTTCAGCTCGCGCAATTCCAGGTTCAGCTGCGCCAGCCGGGTCTGGCGTTCCTCAATGGTGGCGCGCACCCGTTCCTGGGCCAGGCTGCCGCGGTCGCCATGAATTGTGTTCCACACAATGCCCGCGCACAGGCTGGCCAGCGCAATTGGCGGCAGCACCGCCCAGGCGGCGCGCTTCAACCCGTGCAGGATTTTGCTGAAAAAGGCTTGCATATGCGGCGAGCGAAACCCTGGGGAAGAACCCCTATAGGGAATCAGCTACGCCCAGGCTTGGCAAGCGGGTAATCCCGCGACTCGCCATATTTCAGCGAGTCGCGGGTAAGGGTCGGTTAAGTCTTCAGCGCTTCAGAATGGAACGGCCGGCATAGCGCGCCGCCGCACCCAAATCCTGCTCAATCCGGATCAACTGGTTGTACTTGGCCAGGCGGTCGGAACGGCTGAGCGAGCCGGTCTTGATCTGCCCGCAATTGGTGGCCACGGCCAGGTCGGCAATGGTGCTGTCCTCGGTCTCGCCCGAGCGATGCGACATCACCGCCGTGTAGCCGGCGCGATGCGCCATCTCCACCGCTTCCAGCGTCTCCGACAGCGTGCCGATCTGGTTGACCTTCACCAGGATGCTGTTGGCCGTACCGGTCAGAATGCCCTGGCGCAGGCGCTCCGGGTTGGTCACGAACAAATCGTCACCCACCAGCTGCACCTTCTTGCCCAGGCGCTCGGTCAGCAGCTTCCAGCCGGCCCAGTCGTCTTCCGACATGCCGTCCTCGATGCTGATGATCGGCCACTTGGCGCACAGCCCGGCAAGGTAATCCACCATGCCGGCGCTATCAAAGCTCTTGCCCTCGCCATCCAGCTTGTACAGGCCGTCGTGGAAGAACTCGGTGGCGGCGCAGTCCAGGGCGAACATGATGTCCTCGCCCACCTTGTGGCCGGCGGCCTCGCAGGCCTTGGCGATGAAGCCCAGCGCCTCATCCGCGCTGCCGATGTTGGGCGCGAAGCCGCCTTCGTCGCCCACATTGGTGTTGTGGTGCGCGTCATGCAGCGCCTTCTTCAGGCTGGCGAAGCATTCGGCGCCAATCCGCACCGCGTCGGCGCCGCTGCCGGCATTCACCGGCATGATCATGAATTCCTGGATGTCGATGGGGTTGTCGGCATGCTTGCCGCCATTGATGATGTTCATCATCGGCACCGGCAGGGTGCGGGCATAGGCGCCGCCCACATAGCGATACAGCGGCAGGCCATGATCCTCGGCCGCCGCCTTGGCCACCGCCAGGGAGACAGCGAGGATGGCATTGGCCCCCAGCCGCGCCTTGTTGGGCGTGCCGTCCAGCTCAATCATCAACTCGTCGATCTTCACCTGCTCGGTGGGGTCCATGCCGCCGATGGCGTCGAAAATCTCGCCTTCCACCGCGGCGATGGCCTTCAGCACACCCTTGCCGCCGTAGCGGGACTTGTCGCCGTCACGCAGCTCCACCGCCTCATGCGCGCCGGTGGAGGCGCCCGAGGGCACGGCGGCGCGGCCAGTGGCGCCGCTGTCCAGCATCACTTCGGCCTCAACCGTGGGGTTGCCACGGCTGTCGAGGATTTCACGAGCAACGATATCGGTGATGGCGGCCATGGGTGGCGGTTCTCCGGCAGGGGCGTGTGCGCGCGGATAGGCCCGCCAGGGCGCGGCGGCAAGAGGGTGGGGGTTGAATTCCCCGCCAGCACCGCGCGAAGGGCAGCGCCCGGCCATCGCTTGGGCAGCAAAAAGCCGGCCCACGCATGGCAAGGGCCGGCTTCAGCGTCAGCGGGCGGGGCTACCCCCACCCGGCATATCGCCCGGGCTTACTGCCCGGCGCGGCGGGTCTGCTCGCCCAGCGCGGTCAGGCGCTGCACGGCGGCCTCAAAGCCGGCCACCTTGGCATCGGCATCGGCGGCGCCTTCGTCCAGCGCATCATGCGCGGCCGACAGCGAGGCCAGCAGGGTGTAGAGCTGCGCCAGCGTGCCCGGCGCCGGGTCACCCTCCCGCACTTCCGCCACGGCGCGGAAAATGCCGTAGCGCTCGGCCGGGCCGGCGGTACGGTCGGCGCGCACGGCCGACAGGAAGCGGGCATGCGAGGCATCCAGCGCCAGGCGGCGGGTCCGGATGGCATTGCGCGCACCCGATTCCGCATTGGCGCCCAGCACCACCTGCAGCATCACGGTCAGGGCCTTCACCTGCGGCTCGGCCGCGCTGACCATTTCCGCCATGGCAACCCGGCTGCCACGATTCTTGGTCATGTGCTCCGGCAGGTCGGCCAGGCTGGTAATGGCGGCCAGGCCGGCATCACGCACCGCCGTCGGCAGGTTCAGGTTGGCGGCGGTGCGCAGCTGGTCCAGCGCGCGGCGGGCCGATTCGGCCAGGTCGGTGCCCGAGGGGCTTTCCTTCGCCTGAATGGGAATGCCGGCAGCGGCCTGGGCCAGGATATGGCCGTAGTCGCCCAGCGCGGTGAAGGCCGGAGCCAGCACGCGGCCGGTCAGCTCGGCGACGCTGGTCGAAGCGGGCTGCAGCTGCGCCGGGGCATTGCCGCCCAGGGCGTAGCCAATGGCGGTGTCCTCGCGGGCGGCAAGGTGTTCGAAGGCCTGCATGCGGCCCAGCGCGGTTTCCACCGCATGGTCGGCAGCCTCAACCGAAGTCGCAAAGCGCTCCGGCGTATTCATGGTGGCGCGGTCCCGGCGGGCGGCCGGTTCCTGGTTCATCTGGGCGCAACCCGCCACCATCAGCAGGGGTAGCGCAAGCAAGGCATAACGGCGCGACATGGCAAAGTTCCTCCACACGGTTGCATAAATGCGCCGCAGTAAGGGGGCTTCGTCAAGCGGCCGTTACGGGTCAGGCCCTCAGGGCGGCGCTAAACCAGCCGGGCCTTGCGTACGGCGGCGCCGATGAAGCCGGCAAACAGCGGGTGCGGGTCAAACGGCTTGGACTTCAATTCGGGGTGGAATTGCACGCCGATGAACCAGGGATGATCAGTATATTCAACAATTTCAGGCAGTTCCCCATCCGGAGACATGCCCGAGAAGCGCAGGCCCGAAGCCTCAAGCCGATCTCTGTAGGCCACGTTCACTTCATAGCGATGCCGATGGCGTTCCTGGATTTCGGTGGCGCCATACACCGCGCTCACCAGCGAATCCTCGGCCAGCTTGGCGGTATAGGCGCCCAGCCGCATGGTGCCGCCCAGGTCGCCGGACGCGTCGCGCCGCTCCACCTGGTTGCCGCGGCGCCATTCGGTCAGCAGGCCCACCACCGGGTCGGCGCAGGGGCCAAACTCGCTGGACGAGGCGCCCTTCAGCCCCACCAGGTTCCGCGCCGCCTCGATAACCGCCATTTGCATGCCGAAGCAGATGCCGAAGAACGGGATCTTGCGCTCGCGGGCAAAGCGCACCGCCTCGATCTTGCCGCCGGTGCCACGCTCGCCAAAGCCGCCGGGCACCAGAATGCCGTTCACGCCCTCCAGCCGGGCCACCGCCTCACCGTCGCCGGCCTCGAACACTTCCGAATCGACCCAGTCCAGCTTGACCTTGACGTTATGGGCAAAGCCGCCATGCGCCAGGGCTTCGGCCAGGCTTTTATAGGCGTCGAGCAGGCCGGTGTACTTGCCCACCACGGCCACGGTCACTTCGCCTTCCGGGTTGTGGATGGAATGCACCACCTTTTCCCAGCGGCGCATGTCCGGCTCGCCATAGAAGCTCAGGTTGAAGTGCCGCAGCACTTCGCGGTCCAGCCCTTCCTGGTGGTAGTTCAGCGGTACTTCGTAAATGGTGCTGCAATCCAGCGCCGGAATCACGCTCTCGGGCCGCACATTGCAGAACAGCGCAATCTTCTTGCGCTCATTCTCTGGTATCGGCCGGTCGCAGCGGCACAGCAGGATTTGCGGCTGGATGCCAACGCCGAGCAATTCCTTCACGCTGTGCTGGGTCGGCTTGGTCTTCAGTTCGCCAGCGGCCGGGATGTAGGGCACCAGGGTCAGGTGCATGAACAGGCTGCGGGTCGGCCCCAGCTCATTCGCCAATTGCCGAATGGCCTCCAGGAAGGGCAGCGACTCGATATCGCCCACCGTGCCGCCAATCTCCACCAGCACGAAGTCCAGCGCGTCGGTGTCGGCCTGGATGGCTTCCTTGATCTTGTCGGTGATGTGCGGAATCACCTGCACAGTGCCGCCCAGATAGGCGCCCCGGCGCTCGGCGGCGATCACGTCGGAGTAAATCCGCCCCGTGGTCCAATTGTCGGCCTTGGTGGCGTGCACGCCGGTAAAGCGCTCGTAATGGCCAAGGTCGAGGTCGGTCTCGGCCCCGTCATCAGTCACGAAAACCTCGCCGTGCTGCAACGGAGACATCGTCCCCGGGTCCACGTTGAGGTAGGGGTCGAGCTTGCGCAGCCGCACCTTGTAGCCACGGGCCTGCAACGTCGCCGCCAGCGACGCCGCCGCAATGCCCTTGCCAAGGGAGGAAACCACACCGCCGGTGATGAATACGAACCGCGCCATGGGAGACCCTCATAACCTGCGCCACAGGCTACGGCTACCCGCGTTAACGCAGGGCCGGCATACGGCGGAATTGCTGGTGATTTTCGGCGGGCACGGGCCGACTCGCG
Organism: Acetobacteraceae bacterium; assembly: GCA_947446625.1. Lineage (GTDB taxonomy): Bacteria > Pseudomonadota > Alphaproteobacteria > Acetobacterales > Acetobacteraceae > CAIMOR01. Next base: position 8,623 of record CANFIE010000025.1, read on the forward strand.
GCCCGCGCGAAAAAACTCAGTTGGTCGGCACGCTGGGCGCCGCCGGGGCGGCGGGAGCAGCCGGGGCGGCCGGTGCGGTGGCCGCGGCCGGCGCATCCAGAATGCTGCCCTGCGTGGCCGTGCCCCGGTTGAGGATGGCCAACGCCAGCGACAGCGCGAAGAAGGCGGTGCCGAGGATGGCGGTGGTGCGCGTCAACAGGTTGGCGGTGCCACGCCCCGACATGAACGAGCCCATCCCCTGGGAGGAGCCAATGCCAAGGCCACCGCCCTCGCTGCGCTGCAACAGCACAACGCCGATCAGCGCCAGGGTGACGAACAGGTGCATAACAAGCAGGACGGTGGCCATGGGAACCCTCTGAAGCGGGGGTGTTTAGCGGGGGTTGGCTGGGTTGGCCAGCCCCGAAGCCTTGGCCCGGGTGCCCGGGACAAGCCCGGGCATGACGAAGGCGAGGCGCTCAGCCCGCCGCGGCGGCAATGGCCAGGAAGTCAGCCGCCACCAGCGCGGCGCCGCCGATCAGCCCGCCATCCACATTCGGCAGGGCCAGAATCGCTGCCGCATTGCTCGGCTTCATGCTGCCGCCATACAGCAGCCGGGTCTTGGCCCCTACCTGCGCCCGCATGGCCGCGTGCAGCGCGGCAATATCGGCCTCGGTCGGCACCTTGCCGGTGCCAATGGCCCAAACCGGCTCATAGGCCACCACGCCGCCAGCATTCACAAAACCTTCCGGCAGGCTGCCGGTCAGCTGCCGCGCCACCACCGCCTCGGCCTCGCCAGCCTCGCGCTCGGCCAGGGTTTCGCCCACACACACAATCGGGGTCAGCCCGGCGGCCATGGCGGCTTCGGCCTTGGCCTTCACCTGGGCGTCGGTCTCACCATGGTCGGCGCGGCGCTCGCTATGGCCCAAAATCACGTAGCTGGCGCCCACATCCTTAAGCATGGCAGCGGCAACATCCCCGGTATGGGCACCTTTCGCCTTGGCGTGGCAATCCTGCGCGCCCACGGCCACGCCACTCTCCTTCAGCAGCCCGGCCAGCCCCGCCACGTACAAAAAGGGCGGGCAGACCAGCAATTCGGCCTTGCTCCCCGCCGCCCCGGCCGCCACGGCCCGGGCCAGGTCCACCGCTTCACCCACCAGGGTGTTCATTTTCCAGTTGCCGGCAATCAGCGGGCGCAGTCCCGGGGTCATGGCTTCATCTCCCTAAACGTCCCTTCCCGGCTAACGCCGCCGCAAAAGTTTGGCAACCGGGCGCGCCTCCGCTATGGCATGCGGCCTGTCTTCCGCCGGGTCCATTGATGCTCACCGCCCTCCGCCGCCTTGCCAATACCTGGGTCGCCAAGGCCCTCTTCGTGCTGCTGGTGCTGTCCTTCGGCATCTGGGGCGTGGGTGACGTGGTTCGCAACGTCAACCGAGATACCGCCGTGGCCCGCGTGGGCGGGCGCGAAGTGGACCTGGAGGAGGCCCAGCAATCCATGCGGCGCGAGTTGCAGCGCCTGGCCCGCAGCGCCGGCCCGCAATTTGAGGCCGACCCCCGCATTCGCCGCATGGTGGCCGAACAGGCCGTGGAAGCCCTGGTGAATGACCGCGTGGTGCGCCAGGAACAGGACCGCCTGCGCCTGGCGGTGCCCGACCAGGCGGTGCGGGACTTCGTGCGCACCATTCCTGCCTTCCGCGGCGGAGACGGTGCCTTCTCCCGCCCGATCTTTGAGAGCTTCATCCGCAACAATGAGCTGAGCGAGCCGCAATTCATCGCCCTCATCCGCGCCGACCTGGCCCGCCAGCAGTTGGCCAACAGCGTGCGCGCCGGCGGCCAGCCCCCGGCCATGCTGGCCGAGCGCCTGTATCGCTGGGTGGGTGAGCAGCGCGCCGCCCAGCTGGTGGCCCTGCCGCTGGCCCAGGCCGCCGAGCCGCCCGCCCCGGACGAAGCCGCCCTGCGCCGCTACCACGAGAACAACCCGGATCGTTTCTCCACCCCGGAATACCGCGAGGCCACCGTGGCGGTGCTGACCGCCGCGCTGATCACGCGCGAGATCCAGGTGACCGAGGAGGAGATCACCCAGGCCTATGAACAGCGCCGCAGCCAGTACGAAACGCCGGAAAAGCGCGTGCTGCAGCAGGTGCTGATGCAGGACGAGGACAAGGCCAAGGACATCGCCGCCGCCTGGACCGCCGGCGCCAGCTTCGCCGATATCTCCGCCCGGGCCGAGGCCGCCGAGGGCCAGGCGCTGGAGCTCGGTGCCATTGACCGCGCCGGCCTGCCCTTCCCTGCCCTGGCCGATGCCGCCTTCGCCACCGCGGCCGGCGGCGTGACTGCCCCGGTGCAGACCGATTTCGGCTGGCACGTCCTGCGCGTCGCCAGCATCGAGGCACCGACCTCGCGCCCCATCACCGCTGTGCATGACGAGCTGCGCGCCGACCTGGCCAGCGAAAAGGCCGCCGACCTGGCGTTTGAGCGCGCCAACAAGGTGGAGGATGCCCTGGCCGGCGGGGATTCGCTTTCCGAGGTGGCGCAGCGCTTCAACCTGGGCCTGGCCAGCATCCGCACCGACAGCACCGGCCATGCCGAGGACGGCAAGGTGGTGGAGCTGCCGGTGGTGGAAGCCGCCCGCGACGCCGTGCTGCGCACCGTCTTCACCGCCGAGCGCGGCACGCCGCCGCGTTTGGCCGAGACGCAGGATGTCGGCTTCCTGGCCGTGCAGGTGCAGGATGTGGTGCCCCCGGCGCTGCGCCCGTTTGAGTCGGTGCGTGCCGAGGTGCTGACGGCCTGGACCGCCGATGCCCGCCGCCGCGCCCAGGAAGAACGCGCCGCCGCCCTGCTGGCCGCGGTCAAGGGCGGCAAGACCCTGGTGGAAGCCGCCAGCGCCGTGCAACTGGGCGCCCGCGAGGTTGGTGGCATCACCCGCCAGGCCCAGCCGCTGGAGACCATTCCGCCGGAACTGCGCGCACCGCTGTTCGACCTGCCATTGGCCGATGCCACCATGGTGGAAACCCGCGACGGCTTCGTGGTGGCGCAGGTCATCGAAATCACCGCGCCCGACCCCGCCGCCGACGCCGCCGCCCTGGCCCGGGTGCGCGCCGAGACCGAGCAGAGCATCGCCCAGGACCTGGAAGCGCAGTACATCGCCGCGCTGCGGGCGCAGACCGGCGTGCGGATCAACCAGCGCCTGCTGGACGTCCTCGCCCAGCCCTGAGCCACCCAAGACCACCCACCGGAGACGAGTAACCTTCATGCCGCACACCGATTTCCCCAGCTTCAGCGCCGCGCTTGCCCAGGGGCAAGGCCAGCTGCTGTGGCGGGAGCGCGTGGCGGATCTGGACACCCCGGTGGGAGCCTTCCTGAAGCTGGCGCATGGCCTGCCGAACAGCTTCCTGTTCGAGAGCGTGGAGGGCGGCGCCGCCCGGGGCCGCTATTCCGCCATTGCCTGGGCGCCCGACCTGGTCTGGCGCTGCCGCGACGGCCAGGCCGAGATCAACCGCCACGCCCTGGCCGCACCGCACGCGTTTGAGCCGCAGGCCGAGCCGCCCATGGTGGCGCTGCGGGCGCTGATCGCCGAATGCCAGATGCCGCTGCCCGCTGGCGTGCCGCCCATTGCCGCCGGGCTGTTCGGCTACCTGGGCTACGACATGGTCCGCCATATCGAGACGCTGCCCCAGGGCAACCCCGATGTGCTCGGTATCCCGGAAGCCGTGCTGGCCCGCCCCACCATGGTGGCGGTGTTCGACCATGTGCGCGACACGCTGCTGCTGGCCGCCCCGGTATGGAGCGGCGAGCCGCAAGCCGCCTGGGACGCTGCAATGGCCCGGCTGGATGAGGCCGAGGCGGCGCTGGACCGCCCGCTGCCCCGCCCGGCCGCGCCGGTCTCGCTCCCCAAGGCGGCCCCGCCGGTTTCCAACTTCACCAAGCCGGAATTCATGGCCGTGGTGGAGCGCGCCAAGGAATACATCCGCGCCGGAGACGCCTTCCAGATCGTCCCCAGCCAGCGCTTCAGCGCGCCCTTCGCGCTGCCGCCCTTCGCGCTGTACCGGGCGCTGCGCCGCATTAACCCGGCGCCCTTCCTGTTCTTCTGTGATTTCGGCGGGTTTGCCGCGGTGGGCGCCAGCCCCGAGATTCTGGTGCGGCTGCGCAACCAGGAAGTGACGGTGCGCCCGCTGGCCGGCACCCGCCCGCGCGGCACCACGCCCGAGCACGACAAGGCGCTGGAAGCCGAGCTGCTGGCCGACCCGAAGGAGCGCGCCGAGCACCTGATGCTGCTGGACCTGGGCCGCAACGACATTGGCATGGTGGCCGAGATCGGCAGCGTGCGCGTGGCCGAGCAATTCGGCATCGAGCGTTATTCCCAGGTCATGCACATCGTCTCCGAGGTGCGCGGCCGGCTGCGCCAGGGGCTGACGGCGCTGGACGCCCTGGCCGGCGGCTTCCCGGCCGGTACCCTCTCGGGCGCGCCGAAAATCCGCGCCATGGAGATCATCGACGAGTTGGAACCTTCGCGGCGCGGGCTTTATGCCGGCGGCGTGGGCTATTTCGGCGCCGATGGCGGCATGGATACCTGCATTGCCCTGCGCACCGCCCTGGTGAAGGACGGCGTGATGCATGTGCAGGCCGGCTGCGGCGTGGTGGCCGACAGCAACCCGGTGGCCGAGGAAGAGGAATGCCACCAGAAGGCGCGCGCCCTGTTCCGCGCCGCCGATGAAGCCGTGCGCTTCGCCGCCGGCAAGCGCTGAACGGCGAAATCGCCGGAGCGGCGCGTCAGGCCGGCTGCAACTCAAACGGCCAGCCATAGCTGGCCTGCAACTTGTCCAGCGTGTCGCGCAGCGCCGCCGCATGCGTCGCCTCGCCATCATCGCTCATCGGCCCGGCCACAAAGCCCGCTTCACGCAGCGCCGCCCATACCTCGGCCAGGCGCAGCGCGGTGACGGTGCGGTGCGCATTCACGCGCGGCTTGCGGCCAGGGCCTTCCGCCGGGCGGAACACGCCGTCCACGGCGTTCACCTCACGCGCCTCGGCGCCCATGCCATGCATCTGCGCCAGAAAGACCGGGTCGCTCTCCTTGCCCCGGGCCAGCAGCATCACCTGCTGGCTGCCACTCATGGCCAGGGCCACCACATGCGCCGCCGTGCCGGTGCCCAGCACCACATGCGAGGCATGGCGGTACAGCCGCAGCTGCTCGGCCATGCTCAGCAATTCGGGGTAGATGACCCTGTAGCCCTCCTGCACCAGATTGGCTTCCAGCAGGTCCTCGCGGAAAAAGAAGCCCTTGGAGATGGGCATTTTCCCGCGTGAGACATAAATCCGCCCGGTCGGCTCATCCGGCAGCGGCGCCAGCACGCGGGAAACCTGGTCCCGCACGAATTGCTGGTACACCGGGTGCCCCGCCATCAAATGGTCGGCGCGGGGGGCATAGGCCATCAGCTGGTCCGGCACCACCAACTGCTCCACCACCACCGGCTCGGCCACAATGTGCACCGGCAGGCCGGGGGCGAAGATGTCCAGCATCGCCTTGATGTACCACAGCTTCAACTTGGCCTCGGCAAAGCGGCGCACCGTCTCGTCGCTGGCGCCGGCGGCGGAATGGTCGGTGGAATTCGCCTCACTGAAGAACACCACGCCATCCACCGGGGGCAGGCCCTGGCCCAGCAGCCAGAGCCGCGCGGTGGATTCCACCAGAAAATGGCCCACATGGTGCCGCGCCAGGCCGCCAAACAGCCAGCGCCCGGCCAGGCGGGTGGTGGCCGCGCCCAAATTCACCCCGGCTTCCGGCACAAAGCGCCACAACCCGTTGTAGTGCAGCGCCCGGCGCACAAAGCTGCCATCGGCGGCATAGGCGCCGCCATCCAGAATGGGCCCCCGGTTGCGCAGCAGCGCCGCCACCGGGTCATCCATCTGGTAGCGCCGCTGCGGGAAGATCACCGCCTCGGCGACATTCTCCCAGCCCGGGCGTTCCGGCCAGTTGCGCGGCCCCCGGGTAATCACCTCCAGCCGGATCATGCCGTTCACCGCCGCCGGGGTGGTGGCGGCCTTGCCAGACCAGCCCAGCTGCGCCTGGGTCGGGGCCGGCAGCAGGTCCAGCGCCTCGGCGAAGGCTGCATCGGCGGCGGCCTGCTCGCCCTGCCAGCGCAGCGCATGGCCCAGGCGCAGCCACCAGACCTCCCGCTGCGGCGCCAGCCGGGTCAAGGTCTCGGCATGGCGTTGCGCCTGCGGCCAGTCGCGCCGACGCTCGGCGATATCCAGGCCCAGGGCGCATAATTTCGGCTCATCCGGGCAACGGGTCATCGCCACCGCCAGCACCGCCTCGGCCTTCTCCAGCTTTCCGTCGCGCTCCACCGCCGTTGCCCAGCCCAGCCAGGCCTTGGCATTGTCGGGCTGGCGCGTGGCCTCGGCCGCCCAGCGCCGTTCCGCCAGCGCCCAATTGCCCAGCGAGCCCGCCACCCCAGCGGCAAGTTGCCGCGCCCGGGCATTGTCGGGGTCGGCCAGCAGCAGGCCGCCCAGGCAGGCTTCGGCCTCCACATGGCGGCCCAGGGCCAGCAGCGCCTCGGCCCAGCCCATCCCCACCTTGGAATCCTGGCGAAAGCGGGAATAGGCATCGGCCCAGCGGCGCTCGGCCTCCACCTTGTCCTTGCGGTCCTGCGCCATGCGGGCATAGGTCACGGCGCACAGCGCGCTGGTGGTGTGCTCAACAATGCCGGCCCGCAGGCAATCCTCGGCGGCGTCCACCAGGCCCTGCGCCGCCAGGGCGGCGGCCAGGTCAACACAGGCGCGCCGGTCGCGCCGGGCCTCGGCCAGCACCAGGGCCATGGCCTGCGCCTCCAGGTCGCTGTCTGCCGCCGTGCCAGCCAGGGCCAGGCCGGCCACCAGCAGCGCCGCCTCCGCCGGAAAGCGCGCCATCCCCTCGGCCAGCAGCGCCAGGGCCGCGGGCTGCCGGCCCAGTGCCAGCAGGGCGGCCGCGCCCTCGGTCCAGGCGCGCGGGTCGGCGGGCACAACGGCGCGGCAGGCGGCCCAGGCGGTTTCAGCCGCGGCGAAATCCCGGCGCGCCATGGCGGCCTTCGCCAGCACCAGGGGGTCGGCCGCCAGAGTGTCATTCATTGCTTTGGTATCCGGCAGGCTCATGGTTCACCTGGAACAATACACTTGGCCACGTGCGGCCACGCCGCCATGGGGTCAATTCGCGTGAATTCCGCCGCGCCGCAACAAAGAACAATGTCATGCATTTGCCCCCGGTGCCCAGCCCGCCCGGCGCGGCGGAATCAGGCTTTCCAGGGGGGCGGAATTGGTAAAAACCTAGGCCGGCAAATACGGAGTTCCGGCCCATGGCCTACCAGCCCTACCCCTCCTTCTGGCAGGCCGCCACACCGGCGGCGCGCGACCTGGCCTATGACAACACCCGCGCCGTGGCCGACAGCGCCGCCCTGGTGGCCGCCCGCAATGCCGAGGCCGCGCCCTTCCGCGCCGCCCATGCCGGCCACCTGGACCTGGCCTATGGCCCCGGCGAGCGGCAGAAGTGGGACATCTTCCCCGGCGGCAACCCCAACGCGCCCTGCCTGGTGTTCATTCATGGCGGCTACTGGCAGCGCAACCGGCGCGAGGATTTCTGCGCCTTCATGGCCGGCGCCCTGGCCATGGGCTGGTCTGCCGCGCTGCCCGGCTACACCCTGGCGCCGGAAGCCACACTGACGCAGATCTGCGCCGAGATCACCACTAGCCTGGACTGGCTGGCCGCCAATGGCAGCGCGCATGGCATTGCCGGCCCCGTGGTGCTCAGCGGCTGGTCGGCCGGCGGGCACCTTACCGGCATGGGCATGGCGCATCCGCGCGTGGCCGCCGGGCTGGCCATCTCGGGCGTGTATGAACTGGCGCCGATCCGCGACACCAGCCTGAACGATGCGGTCCACCTGACCGAAACCGAACTGGCCACGCTCTCGCCGCTGCGCCTGCCGGTGGTGGACAAGCCCGTGGCCGTGGCCTTCGGCACCGGTGAGCTGCCGGAACTGCGCCGCCAGAGCCGCGAATGGCACACGCTGCGCAGCGAGGCGCATGCCCCCGGCCCGCTGGTGCCGGTGAAGGGCGCCGACCATTTCCGCATTCTGGAGCAGCTGAAGACCCCGGATGGCGTGCTGATGCGCGCCGCCGCCGACCTGGTGCCCTGAGCGCCATGCAGCCGCCGCGCATTCTGGAAAGCTTCGACGAATTGCAACTGGGGCAGGAGTTCGACTTCGGCAGCATCACCATGCAGTTGGAGGAAATCCTCGCCTTCGCCCGGCAATTCGACGCACAGCCCATCCATCTGGATGCCGTGGCGGCCGCCGGCAGCATCTATGGCGGGCTGATCGCCAGTGGGCTGCACACGCAATCCGCCTGCTTCGGCCATGTCATCCGCAGCCGCATCTTCGAGAAAATCTCGATGGGCGGCAGCGGCATGGAGATCAACTGGCCCGCCCCGGTGCGGCCGGGTGACGAGATCAATGTCAGCCTGCGGATTGAGTCGCTGACCCCAAGCCGCAGCAAGCCCGACCGTGGCATCGTCAAGCACTGCATCACCGGGCGGCGCGTGCCCGATGGCCAGGTGCTGATCGAAATCCGTGGCGTGATGTTCGCCAAGCGTTAAGGGCGGACCTCTACGAATGAAAACACCCGCGCCGCCCCGGGGGTGATGCGCACGCGCACCGCGCGCATGTCATCCTCGCCCGGCACCACAAAGCGGGTGGCGTTGGGGATGGCGCGGCCCTGGCCGTCGCCAGGGTTGCGGTCCTCCCGCCATTCATGGCTGTCGCCGTGCAGCAGCAGCACCTGGCCACCGAACGCCGCGCTGCGCTGCGCCAGCCGTTGCAGGAAGCCGGCATAGTCATACACGTTGTCGGTCCGCATCACGCCGTCGGGCCGGCCCTTCGGCTCGCGCCAGCAGGCGGCGCTGGCGCGGTGCTGCTCCATCAGGCAGGGGTGCCAAAGGTCGGCCTGAAAGGCCAGTACCAGCGCGGGCAGCCGCTTGGCGCTGGCCTCGGCGAAGGCAGCGTCCAGCCAGGCCAGGTTGGCGGCGGCAATCTCGGCCATGGCGGCGCGGTCACCGGGGAACACGCTGGTCCCGGCCGGCTCACCCGGAATGTTGAAGGTGGCGAACAGCGCCTGGCCCTCCTGCCAACGGGCATTCTCCACCCCGGTGCCGCGCGGCGCCGGGCGTTGCAGCGGTATGGGCCGGGCGCCCAGGCTGCGGTCGGCGGGGAAAAACGCTTCCCGCAGTTGCGCCAGCGCCACCATGGGCGCCACGCCGCCGGGCGCCACCGTGGGCCGAGCGCAGTCGGTCCAGTCATTGTCGCCCAGGGCATAAACCATGGCGCCGTCAAAGGCGCCGAACAGCATGGCCGGGCGGGTCACCAGGTGGAACAGGTCGCAGGCTACCTGGCTGGCCTTGGTATCCCCCACGAAAATCGCGGTGCGCACCCCGGTGCGGTTCATCGCCTGCACCAGCCGGGTGGTGGTGGCCTCGTTGCGGGCGCAGGTCGCGGTGTCGGCCACGTTGCGGCAATAGGGCATGTCGCCCCAGGCCAGGAATTCCTGGCCTCCCAAGGGCTGCACCAGGGGCAGCGAGGCGCAGGCGGCCAACAGGCTCAGCAGGGCCAGAAGCGGCAGGCGCATCGGGGCGTTTCCTCTCGGCGGTTGAGCAAGGGGTAGCGCAGGAAGGCCCGGGGCGCTATCGGGCCGTGGTGAACCCCGCCCCCGCCCCGCTTCGCACGGCCGATTTCGATTTCGCCCTGCCCGAAGCCCTGGTTGCCCAAAGCCCCGCCCGCCCACGCGACGCGGCCCGGCTGCTGCAGGTGCGCGCCGATAGCCTGGCCGATCTCAGCGTGGCCGACCTGCCCGGCCTGCTGCGCGCGGGCGACCTGCTGGTGGCGAATGACACGCGGGTGATTCCGGCCCGGCTGCGCGCCCGGCGTGGCGCGGCGAAGCTGGAGATCATGCTCAACCGCGACGAGGGCGGCGGCGTTTGGCAGGCGCTGGTGCGCAATGCCCGGCGGCTGCGCCCCGGCGACCTGGTGGAGATTGACGGCGCGCCCGAGCTGACCGTGCGCGTGGTGGACCGCGCCGAGGATGGCAC
>CANFIE010000026.1 GCA_947446625.1 Acetobacteraceae bacterium
CATCCATCCCCGGCATCATCACATCCATCAGCACCAGGTCGAAGGCCTCGCGCTGCACCGCCGCCACCGCCTCGGCGCCGTTATGCACAAAGCGCAGCCGGTGCCCGCCCGGCTTCAGGAAGGCCTCGATCACCAGCCGGTTCACCTCGTCATCCTCGGCCACCAGAATGCGCAGCGCCGGCAACCCGCCAGCGGCCACCGGCTCCACCGGCGCTGGCGCGGCCGCCTGCACCGGCGCCACCACCGCCGGCAGCGCCAGGGTGAAGGTGCTGCCCTCGCCCAGCACGCTGGCCACGGCGATGTCGCCGCCCATCAGCCGCGCCAATTCCCGGCTGATGGCCAGCCCCAGCCCGGTGCCGCCAAACCGCCGGGTGGAGGCACTTTCGGCCTGGGTAAACCGGGTGAACAGCGTCGCCACCGTCTCCGGCGTCATGCCAATGCCGCCATCGCGCACCGCAATGCGCAGCCCTTCCGGCAACGTCTCCAGCGTCAGCACCACCTCCCCCACCGCCGAGAACTTCACCGCGTTCGACAGCAGGTTCAGCACAATCTGCCGCAGCCGCGTCGGGTCCAGCAGCAGCGCGGGCGGCGGCGCGCCCTGCACCACCAGCCGCAGTACCAGCCCCTTGGCCGCCGCCCCGGCGCGCAGCAGGTCGGCCACCTCGGCCAGCAGCCCGGCCACATCGCAGGGCTGCGGCGCCAGCTCAATCCGCCCGGCCTCCAGCTTGGAATAATCCAGAATGTCATCTACCACCCGCAGCAGCGCATCGGCCGAGCGCGTCATCGTCTCGCACCAACGCTGCTGTTCCGGCACCAGGGGCGAATGCCGCAGCAATTGCAGCATTCCCACCACGCCGTTCATCGGGGTGCGGATCTCGTGGCTCATATTGGCCAGAAAATCGCTTTTCGCCCGGTTCGCCGCCTCGGCCGCCGCCCGCGCCGCTTCCTGCGCTGCCTGCACCGCCTGCTGGTTGCGCAGCCGCCGCAGCAGCAGCAGCCCCAGCGCCACCATCACCACTTCCACCACCCCGGCCGCGCCCAGCAGCCAGCCGGCCTGCTGCCGCCATTCCGCCAGCGCCGCCGCCACCCCCACCGAGGCCGTCACCACCATGCCATAGCGCGGCACCTGATGCGCCGCGATCAGCCGCCGCCGGCCATCCGCCTGGCTCACCTGCTCGCTCACCAGGCTCAGCGCCTGGCTGGCCAGCAACTGCCGGAACACCTGGCTGCTGCCAAAGCTGCGCCCGGTTTGCCCTGCCTGGTTGGGGAAGCGCGCCAGCAGCGTGCCATCATCGCGGAACAGCCCGGTCGCACCATCCCGCCCCGGCGCCACGGTCTGGTACAGCCGCTCGAAATACTCCAGCCGCACCGCGCCCAAAATCAGCCCCAGGAATTCGCCATCCACCCCGTTCACCCGCCGGGCGATGTAGATGGTCCAGATCCCATCGCCCCGGTTCTGCACCGGCTCACCAATGAACACCGCCCGCCCCGGGTCGCGCCGCAGCGCCTGGAAGTAGTCGCGGTCGGCCACGTTCACCCGCGGTATCGGCCAGTACCGGCTGAAGTTCAGCAGGTTGCCCTCGGCATCAATGGCGGTAATCGCGTCCAGCTGGCGCAGGCTGCGGCTGCGGCTGCGCAAATCCTCGTACACCGCCCGCCCGCTCATCAGCCGCCGAAAATCATCCGGCGTGCGCAGCGCATCCTCCAGCCGCTCCAGCAGCCCGGTCTGCACCAGCTCCACCGCCTCAAAGCTCGCCTCGGCCTGATGCGCCAGCACCAGCGCCAGGCTCTGCATCTCGCGGCTCGCCTCGGCCAGCACGCGCTGGCGCAAATGGTCCACCAGCAGCAGCGTGCCGCAGGCCACCACCAGCCCGGCCGCCACCAGGCTGCCCAGCAGCCAGGCCCGGGTATCCGGCCGCCACAGGCGCCAGTTCATGGCATGGCCTCCGCGCCCAGCTTGTCCCGCAGCGCATCGGCAAAGGCACCCAACTCGGACCGCATCCGCGCCCCGGCAGCGCCGCCCTCGCCGCGCAGGCGCCTATCCGCCACCAGCTTCATGCCGGCCAGCCCCACCCGCAGCAGCTTCAGCAACTCGGCGCGGGTCACGCTGTCGGGCAGGGCGCGCTGCACCACCAGGGCCAGCACGTCATGCAGCAGCGCCGCCAACTGGCCCAGCAACTCATACCCCATGGTGCCGGCCTGGCCCTTCACGTCATGCAGGCGCCGATGCAGCTCCTGCAACCTCGGCAGAGTGGCGCTGCCCTCGGCGGTCAGGTCGCTCACCAGCAATTGCAGCCCGGCCACCGCCTGGGGCAGCCTCGCCTCATAGGCGGCGGAAAGCTGCACCAGCACATCCTCGGGCACGCGCGGCGGCAGCAGCCCCAGCGTGGCGGCGGCCTGGGCCACCACATTCTGCGGCGCCACCGGCTTCAGCAGCCAGGCCGCCACGTTCAGCTGCCGCGCCTCCCAGGCATCGGCGCTGCTCTGGTTCGCCGTCAGCATAATCACCGGCACCGTCGCCCCGCCCGGCACTTCCCGCAGCTTGCGCAGAAAGGTCATGCCATCCATCAGCGGCATCTGGCAGTCGCACAGCACCAAATCGGGCTGGCGCATCGTCATCCAGTGCAGCGCGTCATGGCCATTGCCGGTCTGCAGCACCTCCAGGCAGCCGGCGGCGCGCAGCATGCTGCCCACGGCGGCGCGCATGGTGGGGTCGTCCTCCACCATCAGAACGGTCGTGTTCGCCAGGCTGCTGGCACCTTCCGCCGCCATGCCATACCCCCAAAGCCGCCCGAGGCCGGGTCCACCGGGCTGCTCCATTGGCCCCAACCTTCCTGAACCCCAGGTTAACCCCTTGGCCAAGCAAGGCGTGGCTTGCCCGCAAGCCCCCCAATGCGCGATAACCGTTCGGAAATTGGGGGTCTGCTTATGCGTTTGGCAGTGCTGAAGGAACGCCGCCCGGCGGAGATGCGCGTGGCGGCCACACCGGAAACCGTGAAGAAGCTGATGGCCCTCGGCCTCAGCGTCGCGGTGGAGGCCGGGGCCGGCCTCACCTCCGGCATCACCGATGCTGCCTATGCCGAAGCCGGCGCCGAGATGGCCGCCACCCCGGCCGCCGCCCTGGCCGGGGCCGGCATTGTCCTCAAGGTCCGCGCCCCGCTGGAGGATGAACTCGCCCTCATCCCCAAGGGCGCCCTGCTGCTGGCGCAGATGAACGCCGATGCCCCGCTGGTGGCCGCCCTGGCCGCCGCCGGCATTGAAGCCTGCGCCATGGAAATGGCACCCCGCATCACCCGGGCACAGAGCATCGACATCCTGTCCTCCCAGGCCAACCTGGCCGGCTACCGCGCCGTCATCGAGGCCGCTGGCGCCTTCGACCGTGGCTTCCCCATGCTGATGACCGCCGCCGGCACCATCCCGGCCGCCAATGTCTTCGTCATGGGCGCGGGCGTCGCCGGCCTGCAGGCCATCGCCACCGCCCGCCGCCTCGGCGGCCGCGTCTCCGCCACCGATGTCCGCCCGGCGGCGAAGGAGGAGATCAAGTCCCTCGGCGCCACCTATGTCGGCTACGAGGACGAGGAAAGCCGCGCCGCCCAGACCAGCGGCGGCTATGCCAAGGCCATGAGCCCGGAGTTCCTGGCCAAGCAAGCCGAAGTTGTCGCCGCCCACCTGGCCAAGCAGGACATCGTCATCTGTACCGCCCTGGTGCAGGGCCGCCGCGCCCCCATTCTGGTGAATGAAGCGATGGTCGCCAGCATGAAGCCGGGCAGCGTCATCGTGGATATCGCCAGCGACGCCGGCGGCAACTGCGCCGCCACCGTGCCGGGCCAGGCCATCACCACCGCCAATGGCGTGCAGGTGCTGGGCTGGAACAACTGGCCCGCCCGCATCGCCGGCGCTTCCTCGGCGCTGTTCGCCCGCAACCTGCTCACCTTCCTCACCACCTTCTGGGACAAGGAAGCCAAGGTGCCGAAGCTGCCGGCCGAGGATGATATCGTGAAGGGCGTCACGCTCACCCGCGGCGGCGCCGTGGTGCATGCCGCCTTCGTGGCGGCGTAAGGAACCCAGCCGATGAACCAGAACGACCTTGTCGCCCAGGCGCAGCAACTCATCGAGAAGTTGCAGGCCTTCGTCGCCACCGCCGCCACTCCGGGCGGGGTGGAGCAGGCCGCCACCCTCGTCGAACCCTTCATGTTCCTGCTCACCATTTTCCTGCTGGCCTGCTTCGTCGGCTACTACGTGGTCTGGAACGTCACCCCCGCGCTGCACTCGCCGCTGATGGGCGTCACCAACGCCATCTCCTCGGTCATCGTGGTCGGCGCCATCCTGGCCGTGGGCCTGGGAGACAGCGACTACGCCAAGGGCTTCGGCCTGGCCGCCGCCGCGCTCGCCTCGGTCAACATCTTCGGTGGCTTCATCGTCACCCGCCGAATGCTCGCCATGTTCCAGTCGAAGAAGAAGGGTTGAGGCCATGACCAACACCCTCTCCACGCTGGCCTATCTCGTCGCCGCCGTCCTGTTCATCCTGGCGCTGCGCGGGCTGTCCCACCCCGAAACCTCGAAGCAGGGCAACCAGTTCGGCATGGTCGGCATGGCCATCGCCATCCTGGCCACGCTGGCCCGCCCGGGCATGAGCTTCGACGGCATCGGTGAAATCCTCATCGCCATCGCCATTGGCGGCTCGGTCGGCGCGGTCATCGCCAGCCGCATTCAAATGACCGCGCTGCCCCAGCTTGTCGCCGCCTTCCACTCGCTGGTTGGTCTGGCGGCGGTCTGCGTAGCGGCAGCGGCCTTCTACGCCCCGGCCAGCTTCGGCATCGGCACGCCCGGCCATATCCATGGCGGCTCGCTGGTGGAAATGTCGCTCGGTCTGGCCATCGGCGCCGTCACCTTCTCCGGCTCGGTCATCGCCTTCGCCAAGCTGCAGGCGCTGATGTCCGGCGCGCCCATCACCTTCAAGGGCCAGCACAAGCTCAACGCCGCGCTCGGCCTGCTGATGCTGGCCCTCGTCGTGGTCTTCGTCCTCACGGGCGCCGAGCCGCTGTTCTGGGCCATCGCCGTGCTCGCCTTCGTGCTCGGCTTCCTGCTCATCATCCCCATTGGTGGCGCCGACATGCCGGTCGTCGTCTCCATGCTCAACAGCTATTCCGGCTGGGCGGCGGCGGGCATCGGCTTCACCCTGGGCAACCTGCTGCTCATCATCACCGGCGCGCTGGTGGGTGCCTCTGGCGCCATTCTCTCGTACATCATGTGCAAGGGCATGAACCGCAGCATCCTCAACGTGCTGCTCGGCGGCTTCGGCACTGACAGCGGCGCTGGCCCGGCCGCTGGCGGCGGCGCCGACCGTGCGCCGGTGAAGTCCGGTTCGCCGGAGGACGCCGCCTATATCATGAAGAACTCGCAAAAAATCATCGTGGTGCCCGGCTACGGCATGGCGGTGGCCCAGGCCCAGCAGGTGCTGCGCGAAATGGGTGACCTGCTGAAGAAGGAAGGCGTCGAGGTTTCCTACGCCATCCACCCCGTCGCCGGCCGCATGCCCGGCCACATGAACGTGCTGCTGGCCGAAGCCAATGTCCCCTACGAGGAAGTCAAGGAACTCGAGGAGATCAACCCCGAATTCGCCGAGGCCGACGTGGCCTTCGTGATCGGCGCGAATGACGTGACCAACCCGGCGGCGAAGACCGACAAGTCCAGCGCCATCTACGGCATGCCCATCCTGGATGTAGAGCGCGCCAAGACCGTGTTCTTCATCAAGCGCGGCATGGCCAGTGGCTATGCCGGCGTGGACAACGAACTCTTCTTCCGCCCGAACACCATGATGCTGTTCGGCGACGCCAAGAAGGTAACGCAGGAAATCGTGCAGGCGCTCCAGCGCTGAGCCTGCACACTCGGGTCAGGCGGCCAACGCGGCCGCCACCCGGGCCAGCACTTCGGCGCCGGCGGCCACATGCGCCGGCTCCGCCCATTCCAGCGGCGAATGGCTCACCCCGCCCCGGCAGGGAATGAAGATCATCGCACTCGGGCAGCGCGACGCCATATGCCGCGCATCATGCCCCGCCGCCGAGAGGATCGGCATCGCCGCCGCCCCAATCGCGTTCGCCGCCGCCGCAATCCGCGCCTGCAACCCGGCATCAAACCCGTTGGAAGGCGCTTCCACCATGCGCCGAATCGCCACCGTGCAGGGCGCCGCATGCTCCCGCGCCAGCGTTTCCAACCGCCGCGCAAAACTCTCCAGCACCGCATTCTCCGGGTGCCGCAGGTCAATCCGAAACACCACCCGCCCCGGCACCACCGAAGGCGCGTTGGGCACCAGGTTCACCTGGCCGATGGTGAATTTCAGCGCCGCATCCTCCGCCGCCGCCGCCTGATGCATGGCATGCGCCATGGCGGCAAACCGCGCCAGCGCATCCTTCCGCAAGGCCAGGTCCAGCGTGCCGGCATGGCCTTCCTCGCCCTGCACCACCATTTCCCAGGTGATCTTGCCCTGGATGCCACTCACCACCCCAATCACCGCCCCGGCCTGTTCCAGCAATGGCCCTTGCTCGATATGCGGCTCCAGATAGGCATGCGCGGCAAAGCCCAGCGGCAGGCGCGGCAGGGTCGGGAAGGCGCCGTGCAGCGCATCCAGCGCAGCGCCCACGCTCACCCCGGCGGCATCCCGCGCCGCCCGCACCTCGGCCAGCCCGCGCACCCCGGCAAACACCTCCGAGCCCATCATCCCCGGCGCGAAGCGGCTGCCCTCCTCATTCATCCAGGCCACCACGGTCACGTCCCGCGTTGGCTCCGGCAGCACCATGGTGGCTTCCAGCGCCGCCAGCACACCAAAGGCCCCGTCGAATTTCCCGCCCGTCGGCTGGGTATCCACATGGCTGCCCAGCAGCAGCGGCGGCAACGAGCCATCGCTCCCCGGCCGGGTCAGGAACAGGTTGCCCACATCATCGGTGGCCGCCCGCATTCCGGCCGCCTCGGCCCAGCCAATCAGCAGCCGCCAGGCGGCAATCTCGCCCTCGGTCAGCGCCTGGCGATTCACCCCGCCATCGCCGGTGTCACCAATCTCGGCCAGCGCCATCAGGCGCTGCCACAACCGTCCGGCGTCGATCATTTGGTCCGCATCACCTCGCCAGGGTTGGCGCGCGGGTCGCGCACATCCCAGGCGCCGGCCTCCACCTGCGCCACAAACTCGGCCAGTTCGCGGTTGAACCGCTCCGGCTCCTCCAGGTTCAGCGTGTGGCCGGTCTTGGGGAATATCGAAAGCCCGCAGGCCGGGATGGTCTTCTTCAGGTAAATCCCGGGTTGCAGGCAGTGGTCATCCTCGTCGCCCACCAGCACCAGCGTCGGCACCATCATGGCCTTCAACTCGGCTTCCAAATCCCAGAAGGAAGGCCGCCTGGCCTGCACCCCGCGCATGGTCAGCGCCGCGCCCTGGCTGTCATGCGTCGCCAGCCGGTCGGCAAACTCGCGCCAGCCGCGCGGGTCCTTGTTCTGAAACTGCACGCGCGAGGCCCCGGCGGCATAGGTCGGCGCAAAGGCCGCGGCGCCATCCGTCGCAAACCGCTCCGCCACTTCCAGCGAAACGCCGCGAAAGTAGTCCTCAAACTGCTTCTCGCAGCCATACCCCGCCCCCGCCACCAGCAGCGAAAGCGCGCGGTCCGGGTGCCGCAGGCCGAAATGCAGGGTGGCAAAGCCACCCATGCTCAGCCCCACGATATGCGCCCGCGCAATGCCCAGCGCATCCAGCACCGCCACAGCATCGGCCACCGCCAGCGCCTGGGAATACTGCGCCACATCGCCCGGCACGTCGGAAGGCGGGTAGCCCCGCGCCGCATAGGTAATGCACCGATGCCGCCGGCTGAAGAACCGCAGCTGCGGCTCCCAACTCGCATGGTTGCCGCCGAATTCATGAATGAACAGCATCGGCGTCCCGCTGCCCACTTCCTCGTAATGCAGCCCAATGCCATCCGGCGTGGTGATGCGCGGCATATCCATTCCCCTTCAGAATTGCGGCGGCAGGTCGTTCAATGTCCGCGCCTCGGCGGTAATCTCCGGCAGCAGCGCCACCAGCGCCTCGGCCCATGCCCCGGGCACCGAGGTACTCACCTTGATGAAGCGGTCGCCAAACCGCGCCGTGTGGTAGCTGCCCTGGCGGATCATGATGCCGCGCCGCCGCGCCGCCTCCACCATCGCCTCGGGCCGCACCGCGCCGGTCTCAATCACCAGGAAGTTGCCGTGGCTGGGCCACACCGGCAGGTGAAAGCCCTGCGCTTCCGCCGCCGTGCGCAGCATCGCCTTGTTGGCGTTGTCTACGCGCCGCACCTCGCCCATCCACTCGGCCTTCACCGCCAGCCCGGCCATGGCGGCACGCTGTGCCACCACGCTGGCGCCCAGCACGCTGCTGCTGCTGCCGGCAAACTCCTCCAGCAGCGCCGCCGGCGCCACCAGCGCGCCAATGCGCAGCCCGGCCAGCCCCAGCCATTTGGAAAAGCTCACCGAAACCACCGCATGCTCCGGCGCCACCCGCAGCGCCGGGAAATGCCCCTCGGCGAAATCCCTATAGGTACAGTCATGCACCAGCAACGCGCCGCAGCCGCGCGCAATCTCGGCAAAGGCGGTTATCTCCGCCTCGGTGTACCGGATCCCCAGCGGGTTGTTCGGATCCACGATGTAGATCACCGTCGTCCGCTCATCCACCGCCCGCGCCAGAGCCTCCGGCGTCAGCCTGTAGCCGCAGGCGGCATCGTAGATCGGTATCTCGATCACCTCGGCCCCGGCCTGGCGCGCAAACAGGCAGGGCCATTTCCAGGTCGGGTCGGTGGTCACGAAGGTGGTGCCAGGCCGGCAGCGGCTGCGGCACACCATGGCCAGCGCGTTCACCCCGCCTTCCGTCACCATCGCTTCGGCGCCTGGCACGCCAAGGTCGGCCACAATGCCGGCGCGCAGTGCCTCAAACCCCAGCGGCGGGGCATAGGCATTGAACTCGCCCGCCTCAATCGCCTTGTGCATCGCCTCGCGCACCGCCGGGTGCGCCGGAATGTGGTTGGTGTTCTGCCCCATCCACATCAGCCCAGGCGTGGCCGTCAAACTATCGAAATAGCGGTTCCGGATCAGCGCGTCAGACATCAGATCACCGAGCCCCGCGCCGCGATGCCACCATCAATCGTCACCACCGTGCCGGTGATGTAGCCCGCCAGCGGCGAGGCCATGAACGCCACCAGATCCGCCACTTCCTTCACCGTGGCCGGCCGCCCACCGGGATACTTGCTGTACAGCTCGGCCCAGCGCGCCGCATCGCCCAGCATCTCCGCCGCCTTCACCTTCATGATCTTCAGCATGCGGTCGGTCGCAACCGGCCCGGGGTTGATCCCCACCACGCGCACGCCATCATCCAGGCTGCGCCCGCCAATCGCCTTGGTGAAGGACATCAACGCCGCATTGCCGGTGGAGCCGGCAAAGTAGCTCGCATCCCAATTCTCGCCGCTATTGCCGATAACGTTGACGATCACGCCATCGCGCCCCTTCATCCGCGGGTAGTACAGCCGCGTCAGCGTGATGTAGCCGAACACCTTCAGGTCAAAGCCGCGCCGTATCGCCTCGTCGGTTACGCTGCCCAGCGGCCCGGCGGGAATATCGCCGGCATTGTTCACCAGAATATCGATATCCCCGGTCGCCGCCGCCAGCGCTTCCATCGCGGCGGTGGAGCCAAGGTCGGCCTCATGCACCACCACGCGCACGCCAAACTCACCTTCCAGCCGCGCCTTGGCCTCCCGCAGTGCTTCGCCGTTGCGCGCCGCCAGGTGCAAATGGCAGCCCTCGGCGGCCAAAACCTCGGCACAGCCAAGGCCAATGCCCTTCGAGGCGCCGGTGATCAGGGCCACTCGGTTGGCCAGATTGAGCTGCAAGGGAATGCTCCACGGGTTCTGATATGCAAATCCAAGCAACTTGCATACCAAAGCGGTGCTTGAGCCCGCCCCCGGACCTCTCACTCAAACGCGGCAATGAAATCCAGCAGGTTCTCACCCAGCAGCGTCAGATGCGCCCGCATCGCCTTGTGCGCCGCCTCCGGGTCGCGCCCGATGATCGCCGCCATCACCGCCGCATGTTCGCGCAGCGTGTCCTCAATCCGGCTCGGCATCCGCGTCACCCGGCGCCGATACGCCGCCACCCGGTTGCGCAACCGCCGCGTCTGCTCCGCCAGAAACGCGTTGCAGGCCGCCTCGTAGATCACCTCATGGAACTCGGTATTGATGTCATAAAAGGCATCCGCGCCATCCCCCGTCGCCGCTTCCAGCCGGGCATGCAGCGCCTGCAACCTGGCGCATTGCGCAGGCGTGGCCCGCCGAGCCGCCAGCCGGGCGCACAACCCTTCCAGCTCGCCCATCACCTGGAACATTTCTATGAGTGTATGCACGCCAATGGCGCGCACCGTGGCGCCAATCCGGCCGCGCAACTCCACCAGGTCGTCCGCCGCCAACAGCCGAAACGCCTCTCGCACCGGGGTGCGCGAAACGCCGAAGCGCCGGGCAATTTCCTGCTCATCCAGCCGGCTGCCCGGCTCCAGCCGGCCACTGGCAATCTCGGCCTCCAACTGCCGGTGCAGCGTGGCGGCCAGAGTCTCGCCACCTCGGCCCGGCTGCTCGCCACGCGGCCATTCTGCCTGCTTCTGTGCCCCGGAAGCGCCCATCTGTGTGCAAAGCCCCATCAACTGCATGCAAGGCAGCGTCGCCATGCTGCCCGCCTGGGCGCATTCCTGCAATTCCGGGGCCGCTGGCATGCCGGTTGCTTCACCCCATGGCATTCGCTGAAAGGCCCCGCGCCCCTTGTCCTCCGCCCTTGCCGAAACAGCCGCCGCCATGCCCGCCAGCGCCCCGCCGCTGCTGGAGATGAGCGGCATCGGCAAGCGCTTCGGCGCGGTGCAGGCGGTGCAGAACCTGGCGCTTTCGGTGCAACCCGGTGAGTTCGTCACCCTTGTCGGCCCCAGCGGCTGCGGCAAAAGCACGCTGTTCAACATGGTCGCCGGGCTGGACGAACCCGACCCCGGCGGCATCCTTCGCTTCAAGGGCCGCGGCTGCCACGCCCGCGAATTGCTCGGCCGCGTCAGCTTCATGCCGCAGCGCGATCTGCTGCTGCCCTGGCGCAACGTCATCGACAACGCCATCCTCGCGCAGGAAATCGAAGGCGCCAACAGGCGCGAAGCCCGCGCTCGCGCCCTGGCCATGCTGCCCGAATTCGGCCTGGCGGGGTTCGAAAAGCAGTACCCGCACCAACTCTCCGGCGGCATGCGCCAGCGCGTCGCCCTCATGCGCACCTTTCTGTTTGAGCGTGAGCTGCTGCTGCTCGATGAACCCTTCGGCGCACTGGATGCGCTGACCCGCAGCATGATGCAGCGCTGGCTGCTGGAACTCTGGCAGCACCATCGCCGCACCATCCTGTTCATCACGCATGATGTCGATGAAGCCATCTTCCTCGGTGACCGCGTGCTGGTGATGACCGCCCGTCCCGGCAGCGTGAAGCTCTCGCTGCCCGTCAACCTGCCGCGCCCGCGCGACCCCGCCTTGCTCACCTCGCCTGAATTCACTGCGTTGAAGCGCGAAGTGCTCGACGCCATCGAGGAGGAAGCGATGAAATCCTTCATGGCCAGCGCATGATCACCCCCGCCGAACAACAGGCCCGCATCTCGCTCGCCGCCTGCTACCGCCTGGTTGCCCGCATGGGGCTGGACGACCTCATCTACAACCACATCTCGCTGCGTGTGCCGGGTGAGGAAGACGCCTTCCTCATCAACCCCTACGGCCTGATGTTCGACGAAATCACCGCATCCTCTCTGGTGAAGATCGACACGGCAGGCCGCAAGCTGGCACCCAGCCCGCATGAGGTGAACGTGGCCGCCTTCGTCATCCACGCCGCCATCCACAAATCCAGCGCCGATGCCGCCTGCGTCCTGCACACGCATTCCGACGCCAGCACCGCCATTTCCGCGCAGCCTGATGGCCTGTTGCCGCTGACGCAATTCGCCATGCGCTTCTACCAGCGCCAGGCCTTTCACGCTTACGAAGGCGTCGCCATCGACCTCGACGAGCAGCAACGCCTAGTGCAGGACCTTGGCCCGCACAAGGTGATGCTGATGCGCAACCACGGCATTCTCACCACGGGCCGCACCGCTGGTGAAGCCTTCATGCTGCTCTACTATTTCGAACGTGCGGCGAAGATCCAACTCGCCATGCAGGCCTCCGGCGTGCCCTGCATCACCCCGCCGCATGAAGTCTGCGACCGTGCCGCCCGGCAATTCTGGGAACAGCAGGGCGACATCCTCGCCCCTGGTGAACGCGAATGGCCCGGCTTCCTTCGCCAACTCGACCGTGCCGACCCTTCCTACAAAACCTGAGCAGGAGACCACGACATGCAACGCCGTTCTCTGTTGGCCGGCTTCGGCGCGGCTCTCGCCAGCCCGGCCCTGCACGCGCAAACCCTCACCCGCGCCTCGCTGCGGTTGAAGTGGTTGCCGCAGGCGCAATTCGCCGGCTTCTACCTCGCCAAGGCCAAGGCCAAGGGCTACTACGCCGCCGAGGGCATCGACCTCACCATCAATCCGGGCGGCCCCAACCTGCTGACCGAAAACCTGGTGGCAACCGGCGCCGACACATTCGGCCTTTCCGGTGGCACCGACAGTGTTTTCGCCGCGCGAGACAAGGGCCTGCCCATCATCTGCGTCGGTGTCGCGCATCAGGTCACGCCGTTTTTCTTCGTGACGCGCGCTGATGGCCCGATCAAGACGCTGGCGGATTTCCGTGGCAAGAACCTCACCGCCTGGTTCACCGGCGCCAATTACGTGCTGCTCGGCATGCTGGCCCAGGCCGGGTTGCGCGCCGGGGACTTCAACCTGCAACCGCAGCAGGTCAGCGTCACGCCCTTCATCGAGGGCCAGACCGATGTTGTCACCGCCACCAAGTACAACGAGTTCTACACCCTCGTCTCGCGCATGGGCCGCGACAAGCTGCGCACCTTCGTCGCCGAGGATTATGGCATCACCTTCCCGCGTGACACGCTGATTGTTGGCGAGGCAATCGCCAAGGAAAAGCCGGAACTGGTGAAGGGCTTCCTGCGCGCCTCGATGAAGGGTTGGCGCGAGGCCTTGGCTGAACCGAAGCTGGGCGTTGATACCGTGATGGGCATTGCCCCCACGCTGAACCGCGAGCACCAGGAGTTCATGCTCACCGAGATCGGCAAGCTGATGCTCGCCGGCAAGGCGGCGCGTGAGGGCCTGTTCTGGATCGACCAGGACGCCATCAAATCGGCGCATGATTTCCTGCTGCGGTACGAGGTCATCAAGCAGCCGATCAACCTGGCCACGGCATATGACCGCAGCTTCCTGGACGCCATTGCCCTGGCGGATCGCCGCGCATGATGCAACTCCGCGCCTTGCTGCGCGGCGTGGTCGGGCTGCTGCTCGCCGCGCTGTTGTGGGAAGGCGCGGTGCTGGCGCTGCATATCCGGCCGGAATATCTGCCGCGACTTTCCACCATCCTCGCCGCCATGGCCGCCACGCCCGGCGCCTATTGGGATGGCTTCTTGCGCACCCTGGCGGAAACCCTGCTGGGCTTCGCTGCCGGTGGCTTCGTCGGCGTGCTCAACGGCGTGATATTCCTGCGGCTGCCGGCGCTGAGGGACATGCTGTTCCCCATCTTCATCGTCTCGCAGACCATTCCCGTCATCGCCTTTGGTGCGCTGGTGGTGCTGTGGTTCGGTAATACGCTGCTGGCCAAGGCGGTCATCGCCTTCTACCTCACCTTCTTCCCGGTCACGGTGAACACGCTGCTTGGCCTCAACGCGGTGGACCCTCGCCAGGTGGCCTTGCTGCGCAGCTTCGGCGCTGGCCCCGGCACCATTCTGCGCCGGCTGCAACTCCCCGCCGCGCTGCCGCAAATCTTCGTGGCGCTGCGCCTGGCCGCCTCGCTCAGCCTGGTCGGTGCCATTGTGGGTGAATGGTTCGGCGACACCATCGGGCTTGGCGTGCTGCTGCTGCAGGCCATGTACAACGAGAATGTGGTCAGCCTCTGGGCTGCCATTCTCTGCGCTGCCGTGCTCGGCACCGGCTTCTACGCGGTGGTGGCCTATGCCGAACGCCGCATCGTGTTCTGGGGCGCCGAGCAATGAGCCGCGCCACCCAGCGCGGCCTGTTGGGCGCGGTGCTGCTGCTTGGTTCATGGGAAGCACTCGCCCGCGGGCTGGCGCTGCCGGCCTACACACTGCCCGCCATTTCCGACATCATCCTCGCCACCTGGCAGCATCGCAGCCTGCTGGCTAGCGCCGGTTGGTACACGCTGGCGGAAGCGCTGCTCGGCTACGCCATCGGCTGCACTGCCGGCATCACGCTCGCCACGCTGCTCATCCTGCTGCCGCCGGCGCGGCGCGTGGTGATGCCCGCCATGCTCGCCATCAACGCGGTGCCGGTGGCGGCGTGGTCGCCGCTGGTGCTGCTGTGGCTGGGCATCGGCATGGCGTCCAAGGTGGCCATGGTGGCGCTGGCGGTGGGCTTCACCATCTTCCTCAGCGCGCTTGCGGGGTTTGACCGGCAGGACCGTCGCGCCGCCGATTTGTTGCGCAGCTTCGGCGCCGGCCCCATCGCGCTGCTGTTCCGCCTGCGCCTGCCCGCCGCGCTGCCGCTGATTGCCGCCGGCATGCGCGTAGCCACCGTGCGCAGCCTGATTGTCGCCATCGTCACCGAAATGCTCGGCGCCCAGGGTGGCCTTGGCTGGATCATCTACCAGGCGGTGGTGCAGATCGATTTCGTGCAGGTCTGGTCCGCCATTCTCGTGGCTTCCGTGCTCAGCCTCAGCTTCTTCGGCCTCATCACCTGGCTGGAACAGCGCATCATCTTCTGGCGATAGGATTGCCCGCGCATGCCACGGCAGATGCATCTCGGCCTGTTCCTGCTTGGCACCGGCAGCCATGTGGCCGGCTGGCGCTACCCCGGCGCCAATACCAGCTTCCAGGATATCGACGCGCTGGTGAGCATGGCGCAACTCGCCGAGCGCGGCTGCTTCGACCTGATCTTCATGGGCGACAATCTCTACGCCGACCCTGCCGCGCATCCTTCCTACACGCTGCGGTTTGAGCCACTGACGCTGCTGGCCGCGCTGGCCATGGCCACCACGCGCATCGGCCTCGGCGCCACCATAGCGACGACCTATTCCGACCCATGGACCACCGCCCGCGCCTTCGCCTCGCTGGACCATATCAGCAAGGGCCGCGCCGCCTGGAATGCGGTCACCGGCGCCAGCCCGCAGGCCGCGCCGAATTTCGGCCGCCAGCACCCCAACCATGCCGAGCGCTACGCCATTGCCGCCGAATATGTGGATGTGGTGCGCGGGCTGTGGGATTGCTGGGACGACGACGCACTGCTGGCAGACCGCAACACCGGCCAATACCTCGCCGCCGATAAAATCCGCGCGCTGAACCACAACGGCGCGCATTTCAGCGTGCAGGGGCCGCTGAATATTGGTCGCGCGCCGCAGGGCCGACCCATCATTCTGCAGGCCGGCGGTTCCGCACCCGGGCAGCAATTGGCGGCACGCACCGCCGATGTGGTCTTCGCCGTGGTGCAGGACCTTGGCGAAGCCCAGGCGCAATACGCCGCGCTGAAGGCGCTGCTGCCCGGCTTTGGCCGCGCCGCCACCGATGTTGCCGTGCTGCCGGGGGTGATGCCGGTGATCGGCCGTACCGACCGCGAGGCCTTCGACAAATTGGCGACGCTGCAAGGCTATGTGGATGCCTCGAATGCGCTGGCCATCCTCTCGGACCGTTTTGGCGTGGATATGGCGCGCTACAGCCTGGATGGACCGATCCCGGACTTGCCGGTGCCGGATACCTATCACAGCTTTTCCCAGGCCATGCTGAACAAGGCGCGGCGTGAGAACATGTCTCTGCGCGACGTGTACAACCTGACCGCCGCGGCCCGCGGCCATTGGGTGCTGTGCGGCAGCGCCGAGACGGTGGCCGATACCTTGCAACTGTGGTTCGAGCAGCATGCCGCCGATGGCTTCAACGTCATGCCTTCCCACATGCCGGGTGGGCTGGCCGATTTCGTGGACGGCGTGGTGCCCATTCTGCAACGGCGCGGCTTGTTCCGCAGCGCGTATGCCGGGGCCACGTTGCGCGAGCATCTGGGGCTGGCCCGGCCGGTCTGAGGCCGCCCGACGAATGGCGGTACTCGGCGCCCGCCGAAGCGGGTAGGGTGGCGGCGTGCTGTATTTCCTCGAAGCCGTGCTGTTCCTGCTGCCGCTGGCGGCCTTTCTGCTGTGGCGGCGGGCCAATCCTGGCGCGCAGCCGGGCTGGCCCTTCGTGCTGGCCGCCGCCCTGGCCGCGCTGCTGGGCCTGGGCAGCCTGGCCTGGTTCGGGCTTTCGCACAGCCTGGCGCCGGGGCGGTATGTGGCGCCGCATATGGAGGATGGCCGGCTGGTGCCGGGCCACACCCAGGCCCGATGACCGACGCGCCGACCGGCCGGGAAGCCCCGCCGGCGCTGCTGGCCGAGGGCGCCCCGGCGGCGGTGCTGGCGGCGTTGCCCGGCAGCCGGGCCGTGGGCGGCGCGGTGCGGGACCTGCTGGCGAGGCGGGAGGTGCATGATGTGGACATCGCCGCGCCCTTCCCGCCCGAGGAAGTGGCCGCCCGGCTGAAGGCCGCGCAGATCAAGGTGTTCGAGACCGGGCTGGCGCATGGCACCGTCACCGCCGTGCTGCACCACCAGCCGGTGGAGGTGACCAGCCTGCGCCGCGACCTGGTGACCGATGGCCGCCATGCCGAGGTGGCCTGGACCACCGATTGGCGCGAGGATGCGGCGCGGCGGGACTTCACCATCAATGCCATGTCGATGGCCGCTGATGGCCGGGTTTGGGATTATTTCGGCGGCCGGGCGGATTTGCAGGCCGGGCTGGTGCGCTTTGTGGGCGAGCCGGCAACCCGGCTGGCCGAGGATTACCTGCGGGCGCTGCGGTTCTTTCGCTTTCAGGCGCGCTATGGCCAGGGCGCGCCGGATGCGGCGGCGGTGGCGGCCATTCGGGCGGCGGTACCCGGCCTGGCGCGGCTCTCGGCCGAGCGGGTGTGGATGGAGCTGAAGCGGCTGCTGGAAGCGCCCGAGCCCGGTGCGGCGCTGGCGTTGATGGCCGAGTGTGGGGTGCTGGGCAGCGCGGCGGTGCTGGGGCCGGGCACCGACCTGCCCCGGCTGGCGCGGCTGCTGGCGCTGCAAGCTCCGGCGCGGCCGCTGCTGCGGCTGGCGGCGCTGGCGCCGGAGCCCGCGCAGGGCTGGGCCGAGGCCTTGGCGCGGCGGCTGAAACTCTCATTGCAGGAACGCGCCGCGCTGCTGCTGCGCGCCGGGGGTTATGCGCTGCCCGCGCCGGGGCTGGCAGGGCCGGCACTGGGGCAATGGCTGGCCGGGCCGGGTGCCGCCAGCACGCCCAGCACCCTGGCCGATGCCACCCTGGCGGAGGATCTGGCTTGGCTGGCCGAGGCCACGGACGGCGCCGAGCGGGGGGCGCTGCGCGGGCGCATCGCGGCCATGCCGGTGCCGGTATTTGCCCTGCAAGGCCGCGACGCCATGGCGCTGGGGGTGCCGCCCGGGCCGCAATTGGGTGTGCTGCTGGGTCAGGTGCGGGCCTGGTGGTACGCCGAGCAATGCACGCCGGACCGCGCCGCCTGCCTGGAGCATCTGCGCCAACTGGCCGAGCAGGCGCGGCTCTGCTAACCCGCCGCGCATGGCCCTGCTCCCTTCCTCCGCTTCCAATCGCGGCTTGATCCTGCGCCTCTGGCGCCAGCAGATCAGCCGGCACAAGCCGCTGATTGCCGCCGCCATTGCCTGCACCGTGGGCGTGGCGGCGCTGACCGCGCTGTACCCCGTGGTGATCCAGCAGGCGGCCAACCTGTTCACGGCCGGGGATGAGCGCATCATCTGGCTGGTGCCGCCCATCATCATCGCCATTGTCTGGGGCAAGTCGGCGGCGCAGTACGGCCAGGCGGTGTTCATCCAGTCGGTGGTGCTGCGGGTTATTGAAGGCCTGCAGGGCCAGTTGTTCCAGGCACTGACCCGGGCCGACCTTGCCAGCGTGATCCGCGAGGCGCCGGCCCGGCATGCCAGCCGCTTCACCGTGGACGCCACGGCGGTGCGCGAGGCGCTGACCAAATCCATCAACGGCGTGGCTGATGTGCTGAGCGTGGTCGGGCTGGTGGGCTCGATGATCTGGCTCGACTGGCAGCTCTCCCTGATCGCGGCGGTGCTGTACCCGGTGGCCATTGTGCCGGTGCTGAAGCTGGGCA